>JAPKZC010000825.1 GCA_026394025.1 Candidatus Solibacter sp. | reverse complement strand
AGATCGCTGCCGCCGATCCCGATGTTCACGATATTGCAGATCCTTTTCCCCGTGTACCCCAACCATTCGCCCGCACGCAACTGGTTGGCGAACTTCGCCATGTGACCCAGTTCCTTTTGGACCGGTTTGCCCGCCTCGGGCACCGCGCCCACAGCCAGACATTTGCCCCGCGGTGCGCGGAGCGCCGTGTGCAGCACGCTGCGATGCTCGGTGACGTTGATCTTGTCTCCCCGGAACATGGCGTCGATGCGCTCCCGCAATCCGCACTCTTCCACCAGCGCCACCAGCAGGCGCAGCGTCTCACCGTTGATCCGGTTCTTTGCATAGTCCAGATACAGGCCCGCCGCTTCGGCGCGCATCCACTCGCCGCGTCCCGCATCTTCCGCAAAGAGATCGCGAAGATGCCGTTCTTTAATCTGTTGAAAATGCGCTTCCAGCGCCTGGTACGACGGTCGATCGGTCAGCATGGTAGTCGATAATGCCCATCTTAACCCCGTATGGACTATGATTATGGATATGAAGGACGCTAAATGACGAATATCCAACTTTATCTAGCCATTGGTGTCCCGATTTTGTTCAACGGCCTGCTGTTTGTTTTCGGATTCACCATGCTACTCACCAAGGTCAATCATCTGGAAAGCAAGTTCGATGCCAACTTCAATTTGCTGGTGGGCAAGCTAATGGAACTGGACAGCCGAATGTCAAAGGTGGAAGCGAAATTGGGAATTGGGTGATGGAACCAGAATCTCAGCTCTCCAGCCCCATCTGGGTCAATCGATAGCGCAGCGCATTTCTCGTCAGCCCCAGCAATCGCGCCGCCTGGCTCTTATTCCCGTCCGCGCGCCGTAGCGCTTCCTTGATGATGTCCTGCTCGTATTGATCCAGGCTGAGCCCTTCCGGCAGGAAATGCGAATCGTTCAGCCCCCGCGGCCGCGGCGCGCTCTCCAGTTTGATGTCGCCCGCATCCAACTGCGCCCCCGTCGCCATCACCAGGCTGCGCTCAATCACGTTCTCCAGCTCTCTCACATTGCCCGGCCAGTGGTACGCCACCAGCTTTTCCATCGCCGCCTCGGTGCTGGCTTCCACCCGGCACCCCGTCTCCGGCGCCAGCTTGGTTACGAAGTGATTGGCCAGCGACGGGATGTCCACCTTGCGCTCGCGCAACGGCGGAATATTCAGCGGCACCACGTTGAGCCGGTAGTAGAGGTCTTCGCGAAACGTCCCCTGCTCCAGCGCGGCGCGCAGATCCTGGTTGGTCGCCGCCACCAGGCGCACGTCGATGTGCCGCGTCACATTGCTCCCCAACCGCTCGAACTCGCGTTCCTGCAAAACCCGCAGCAACTTCACCTGAATCGCCGTCGGCACGTCGCCGATCTCGTCCAGAAACACGGTCCCCGTGTCCGCCTGCTCGAACTTGCCCGGCTTGGTGGTCTGCGCGCCGGTGAACGCGCCCTTTTCGTAACCGAAGAGCTCGCTCTCCATCAGGTTTTCCGGGAGGGCCGAGCAGTTGATCTTCACCAGCGGCCGGTCCTTGCGCGGCGAATGAAAGTGAATCGCGCGCGCGATCAAGTCCTTACCCACGCCGCTCTCTCCCGTCAAGAGCACCGTGGCGCGGGTGGGACCCACGCGCTCGACGGCCGCGAAAATCTCCTGCATCGCCGCGCTCCGGCCGATGATGTTGTCGAACTCGTAGCGCCGCCCCAGTTCCTCTTTGAGTTGGCGATTCTCTTCGCGCAGCGCGCGCACCTCCAACGCTTTGTGGACCACCTGCATCAGGTGCTCCAGCGAAAACGGCTTCAGCAGGAAATCCGTGGCGCCGGCCTTCATGGCCTCCACCGCCGTCTCCACGCTGCCGTACGCCGTCATCATAACCACCGGCACCTGCGCGTTCTGCCGCCGGATCAGCGCCAGGAACTCCTGCCCATCCATGCGGGGCAGTTTCAGATCGGTCAGCACCATGGCGGCGCGGTCCACCAGTTTCAACCCCTCTTCGGCGGTGGCCGCTTTGTCCACGTCGAACCCGGCGGACATCAATTGCAGCTCGAGTACGCGACGGAGTTTCTCTTCGTCTTCGACAACCAGGATGCGTTTCTTCATTCGGCGGGTGGGGAGGGCGCCGGGTCCATGGGCAGCGAGACACAGAAGATGCTGCCCTTGCCGGGTTCGCTCTCCACTGCTATGTTACCGCCGTGCTCATCCACGATCTTGGCGACAATCGCCAGGCCAAGCCCCACTCCCTCCGGCTTGGTGGTAAAAAACGGATTGAAAATATCCTTCATCTGCGCCGGCGTGATTCCTACTCCGCGATCGATCACCGCGATCTCGGCGGTGCGCCCTTCGGCCCGCGTCTTCACCGTCACCGCGCCCCCCTGGGCAGTGGCCTGTGCCGCGTTCAGCACCAGGTTGTAGAACACCCGCTCCATCAATTCCGCATCGAAGGGAAAGGCCGGAATCTCCAGCGCGTAGTTCCGGTAGACCGCGATCGCCGGCGCCTCCCGCTCGGCGCCCGCGATCGCCCGGTCCAGCGACTGCGCCAGGTCCGCGGTTTCCAGGCGCAGGCGCAGCGGGCGCGCGAATTGGAGGAATCGGGTGACCAGCGAATTGGTGCGATCCACTTCCGAGGAGATGAACCCGGCGACTTCGCGCGCCACTTCGTTTTCCGCGCTGAGTTGCTGGTTCAACATTTCCGCCGACGCCTTGATTGTGCCCAGCGGATTGCGCAGCTCGTGCGCCAGGCCGGCCGTGAGCTGCCCCAGCGCCGCCAGTTTGTCGGAGCGCCGCACCGCCTCGTGCGCCACCAGCACTTGCCGGTTGGCTTCCGTCAGGTTCTCCGCCGCGCGCCGGTGTTTCTCGCTCTGCTCCCGCAACGCCTCCGCCAGCACATTCGCCAGGTTGCCCACCATGAACAGGCATACCAGCCGCTGAATGAACACCTCGATCTCCGGCCGCTCCAGAACGAATTTTTCCCAATCCAGGAATAGAAGGAAAGAGAGATAGGCGCAGGCGGCCAGCGCCGTGAACACCATCGTGCCCATCACGCCCGATACCGTTGCCGCCGAAACCACCGGCAGCAGCAGCAACAGCCAGAAGTTGCTCTGAATCCCGCCGGTATACGCGATCAGCAGGTAGACCAGGACCAGTTTCAGCAGGATCCACGCCCCTCGCCCGCGCGGCGAACTGAGCGCGGGAATCTTCGGTTCCAGCACTTGCACCAGCCCCAGGGCGACCAGCGGGACCACCACGAAGGCGTCCAGAATGTCGCTGGTGGCGGCCAGAGCGATGAACAACGGGATCCAGACGAAATCCTGCGGACGGATCAGCCGGAACCACCCGGAAAATGGACTTTCTGGCACGCGAGATATCCCAGTCGGGATTATGCCACAATGTTTAAGTAACGTCTCATGTCCAACCCAAGCATGCTGGGACGGGATCGGCTTGCCGATCCGAAGTCCCCCACCACCAACGAGCCCGACGAGTCTTTTGGCGATATACTTTCCGAGTACGAACAGTCCCACACCCATCGCATACGCGAAGAGGGCAAGCGCGGACTGGAGGGCACCGTGATCGCCATCACCGGCGAATCGGCCTTCCTCGACATCGGCTACAAGACCGAAGGCATCATTCCCCTCGCGGAGTTCCAGGCCACCGGCGACTCGCCCAAGGTGGGCGACAAGATGCCGGTCTCCGTCAAGGGCCGCGACCAGGGTGGCTACTACGAGCTTTCCCGTCTCAAGGTGGAGCGGCCCAAAGACTGGTCCGCGCTCGAGAAGGTGTTCGCCGACAAGTCCCCTATCGCCGGCGTGGTCTCCGCCGTGGTCAAAGGCGGCGTCAGCGTGGATGTGGGTGTTCGTGCCTTCATGCCGGCGTCGCGTAGCGGGGCTCGCGATCTCGCTGAAATGGAAAAGCTGGTTGGCCAGGAAATCCGCTGCCGCATCATCAAGCTCGACGTCGCCGATGAAGACGTGGTGGTGGACCGCCGCGCCGTCCTCGAAGAGGAAGAGCGCGCCAACAAGGACAAACGCTACACCGAAGTCAAGGAAGGCGAAACCGTACACGGCACCGTGCGCAGCCTGACCGATTACGGCGCCTTTGTCGATATCGGCGGGGTGGATGCCCTGTTGCACGTGGCCGATATCTCCTGGGGCCGCGTCAACAAGCCCGCCGACGTCCTGAAGGTTGGCGACAAGGTGGAGGCGCGGGTCCTCAAGGTCGATCCCGCCAAGAAACGCATTTCGCTCGGCCTCAAGCAACTCCAACCGCACCCGTGGGATCTGGTCGCCGACAAGTATAAGGTGGGTGAGCGCGTCAATGGCAGCGTGACGCGCGTCACGGATTTCGGCGCTTTCGTCGAACTGGAAAAGGGCATCGAAGGGCTGGTGCATCTCTCCGAGATGTCCTGGGCTAAGAACGTGCGCAAGCCTTCCGATGTGGTCAACGCAGGCGATGCCGTCGAGGTAGTGGTGCTCGGCGTCAATGCCCCGGACCGGCGCATTTCGCTCGGCCTCAAACAGGCGCTGGGCGATCCCTGGGCCGGCGCGGCGCAGAAATTTCCGGTGGGCTCGGTGGTGGAAGGCCCGATCACCAGCATCCAGAAGTTCGGCGCGTTCGTGCAGTTGGCCGAGGGCGTCGAAGGCATGGTCCACGTGGGCGATGTGAGCGCGGAGAAGCGCATCAATCATCCCCAGGATGTGCTGCACACCGGGCAGGTGGTCAAGGCGCAGGTACTCGAGCTCGATGTGGAGAAGCGGCGTATGCGTCTCGGCATGAGGCAGTTAATTCCCACCAGTCTCGACGAGTATATCGCCGAGCACAAGGAAGGCGATGTGGTGACAGGCCGCATGACCGATGTTTCCGGTGCGCGCGCCAAGGTGGAACTGGGCGAAGGTGTCCACGCCACGTGCCGGTTGAGCGCGGACGCTCCCAAGGAAGAAGTGAAGGCCGCGCAGGAAGGTGTCGACCTGTCTTCCATGACGTCCATGTTGCAGGCCCGCTGGAAGGGCGGTCAGAGCGGCGGCGGATCCAAGGGCGAAGGCCCACGCAGCGGCCAGATCCGCAGCTTCCGCATCAGCAAACTAGACGCGGCGACGAAAAAAATCGAACTGGAGCTCGTGTAACTGCTCCGCTCAACTCAAATCGGGATCGGCCGGGATCGCTTCGTCGGTTTGTTTCGCCGCCACCGCATCGGAGGCCGGGTGCTCCGGCTTGGGCAGATAAACCGGGAAGCGGGCCAGTTTGGCCCAGCACACGAAACCACAGGCAGTACCAGCCTACCGAAAAGAGCACGCCCAGCAGAACTGTCCCCAGGCCAGTGAAGCGATGGCGAACACACGCCGCGAACCCTGCGCCCAGCAGGCTGTAGATCAGCAGGTAGAGCGCGATACCGCTGAGCGTGCTGGAACCGAATCCGCGGCGAATCGCGGCGTCGCCATGGAATACGCTGGCCATCAGGTTCGCCGCCGTCCAGAAACTGCGGTGCTGCCCCATCGCGCTCAAGCCCAGCCATGCCAGCATCCAGCAGATACCAACCATGCCCGCCTGGAGTCCCGCCAGAAAAACGGTAAGCGGGCTCGCCGGCTGGTGTGTGCCGTGCTATTCATAAGTTTCAGCCTATACTGACCAGAAGACTAAAGGCAAAGTAAATCAATGCGGCGTGTTGTCATTACAGGGATTGGCGCGGTCAGCCCGAACGGAATCGGGCGGGAACGCTTTTGGGAAGCCACGCGGAACGGCGTGAGCGGGGTCCGCAGGATCACCCGCTTTGACCCGTCTGCATACCAGGTGCAGGTAGCCGGCGAAGTCCCCGACGAGTTCGACGAGAAAAAGTACGTGGAGATAAAGGACCGCCCGCACGTGTCGCGCGCCGTCCCCCTGGCGGTGGCCAGCGTCGGCGAGGCAGTGGCCGATGCCGGGCTCGACCCCAGTGCGATGTCGCGCGACGAACTGCGTGGCATCGGCGTCATCGTGGGTTCGGGCGGCGGCAGCCAGGATTTCACCGAAGAGCAGTACCGGCTTTTTTACGCCGGCCTGATCAAGCAGTGCAGCGTGTACACCATTCCCACCGGCACCATCGGCACGCTGGCCAGCGAAGTTTCCATGCGCTTCGGATTTCGCGGGCTGAGCCACATCGTATCCACCGGCTGCACGTCTTCTACCGACGCCATGGGCTACGCCTACCGCAACATTCAGATGGGCATACTGGATACCGTGGTAACGGGCGGCGTGGATTCGCCCATCGCGCCCTTGATTTTGCGCGGCTTTCAGTTGATGCGCATCATGTCCACCAGTTGGAACCAGGAGCCCACGCGCGCGTCGCGCCCCTTCTCCAAGGATCGCGACGGTTTCGTGATTGCCGAAGGTTCGTGGTTCTTCGTGATGGAAGAGATGGAGCAGGCGAAGGCGCGCGGCGCGCACATCTACGGCGAGATCGCCGGTTACGGTTCCACTTGCGAAGCCTATCACCGGGTGCGTCTGGAAGAGTGCGGCGAGGAGCCGGCGCGGGCCATCGGTCTCTGTCTCAAAGAGGGTGGCATTGCGCCCACCGACGTGCAGTACATCCACTATCACGGAACCTCGACGGAACTCAACGACCGCATCGAGACTCGCGCCGTGAAGCTTGCCTTCGGCGAGCATGCCCACAAGTTGGCGGGCTCCTCGTTGAAGAGCATGATCGGCCATCCGCAGGGCGCCTGCGGCGCGGCAGGCATCGCCGCGACGCTGCTCGCGATGCGCGACGGCGTGGTGCCGCCCACGATTAATGTGGAAGAGCCGGACCCCAACTGCGATCTGGATTACGTGCCCGACAAGGGGCGCAAGCTCCACGTGGAGCATGCCATCGCCAACTGCATCGCCTTCGGGAGCAAAAATTCCGCCATGCTGCTGCGGCGTGTGTGAAGTTGCGCGACAATACGGTTGAGGGAACAATCACCGTGTCGACCACCAGCGTCGTGACTCTCAGCGAATACTTGGCGACCAGCTACCGTCCCGATTGCGAATACCTGGATGGCGAGTTGTTGGAGCGAAACGTGGGCGAATGGGATCATAGCCGTCTGCAAATGTTATTGAGCCATTATCTCTGTAGCCGGGAGAAGCAGTGGGACATCCTGGTGGTGCCCGAGCAGCGAGTGCAGGTCAAGGCCACACGTTTCCGGGTACCGGATATCTCGGTTCTGACCGGTCCGCCCCCTGACGGCGGGATCATTGTGGAACCTCCTTTCTTGTGTGTCGAGATTCTGTCCCCCAGCGATCGCATGAAGGAAATGCAGGAGCGGATTGACGACTACCTCAGCTTCGGCGTCCGCTACGTCTGGCTGCTTCACCCACGCACGCGCCGCGCGTTTGTGTACACGCTGGACACCGTGCGGGAAGTGAAAGACGGCATGCTCCGCACGGACGATCCGGATATTTGCGTTCCTTTGGCTGAGCTGGAATAGGGCCGGAGTCGACGTATACGCAGCCTGATGGTACACTGCGGTTCAGCTTGATGCACAACCGAGCCCCTTTCGTCCTCCACGGTGCCGAGCCGCAGCGCGTCGCGCAGCACACTGCTGACGATCAGCCAACGGACGACGAGCCGCCACCCGCCAAGACCCGGGACGATGAGTACGCGCCCTCACAGTACACCAGAATGACCTTCGTCGATCGGGAATCGACGGATGAGGAGTAAGAACGGGATGTCGGTGACTCCATTTCTCTTTCGATTCGCACAAGCGATCCCAAGAGCTGCACTGCCTTTGTTGCGTTACGACATTGCGCGGCAATTGTCGCAAGTCTGGGTAGACGGACAATGGGTGGACGCCCCCGATTACCGAAGAGAAGTCGCGTGCTGCACACGAGAGACGCGTACGCAGCCCGAAACCACCGACGACGAATAACAGCAACGCGCCTGTCCGGCGAACTCACCCCATACTCGGTGCCTACTGCCAAAACGGGGGAACAAGAAGTCCTTCCCCAGGGATCTCAGGGATCATTACGGGTGGCAGTCAATGGTCAGCGGAGGTACACTGCTCAAGGAGGAGTACACACGTTGCAGCCGTTCATTCTCCAGCACGCCACGCCACCAAGGCACCGAATCTGCGCGGACGAGCCAACCCACGACGAGCCGCTCCCCGCCACCGTGGACATAACACGCTCCGGCTTTGCCGCGCAAGACACTACCTACTTCACCAAAGTTAGCCAAGAAACGACCGACGAGCAATAAATCCTCGGCAAGTCAACAACATCAGAGGATCCCCGATGACACCATTCCTGCTGCAATTCGCACAGCCGCTAACCGACAAAACACCAGACGGCCTATGCCTCGTGCAATCGTTGACCAGTACGCCTGAGAACCGATGGAACACGACGCCACCATACAGCTCCGACACGCGATGCACGATGGTAAGGCAGGAAACCACGGATGACGAATGACCCTTACGTACTCATCGTAAGCACAAGACCCGACACTGCCACCGACAGCGTCGTCCGCCACCTTACGGACCGCGGCATCGCACACTACCGGCTCAACACCGAAGACTATCCGTTCCAGCACACCATGGCGTACGTACCCGGCACCGGCACCCCGCGGCTCAACTGCAACTCGGCGGACCTACCTGTGCCATCGAGTATTTGGTACCGTCGCCTCCGCACCCCCGCCACCCCGGACTCGATGGATGAAGGCATTGCCATCTTCTGCCGACAAGAAACACGCGCCGCACTCCTTGGCAGTATCATCGGGCGATGCACACGATGGATGAGCCACCCCAGTGCGATCTGGCAAGCAGAACTCAAGCCCCACCAACTCGATATC
>JAPKZC010000470.1:1099-6437 GCA_026394025.1 Candidatus Solibacter sp. | reverse complement strand
TTGGGCTCCGTCCTGGCCCGGAAATCGCCCGGCATCAGGACATTCAGGCCGCGGAAATTCCACTCTTTCCAGTCCGCGGCGGGAAGGCCGAATTTGGCCTTGCGCGGAAACACACCGGTGACGTCGAGCCCCATCGCCGCGCGCAAGTCGTCCTCCACGCGGCCCAGCATCTGACCGGGCTCATGAACCGTCACCGGTCCCGGGGCCAATCCATAGTAGTCGCGCAGCGCCGCCACGCAACTGACGTGGATGCCCGTTACCGACGTGCTTCCAAAATCCAGCGGAATCCGATCTGGTTCGCGGTGTCCCAGGGCGGTGCGCAACCTGTCGCGCGAAGTGACCTTAGTGTGACTCAACAGGCGATTTATAGCACGACTCGGACGCCCCGCGCGGGGTGCCCTATCACTCTGCCTCGATTCGTGCCCCACCCCCCCACACGCGGGAAGCGTGCGGGGTCTCTGCTGCCCTCGCCCGGCGACCTGATAATATCGAAGTTCCGGTTACCGGTTCATTGCTTCCGGCTCGGATGCGGTGCTGCTGAACGACGCGGCCTGGTCCGTTACCCAATCACTGGGCAGGCAACTTGAGGAGGCGAAATGACGATGTTCGACACTGCGCGCCAACTGCTGCGGCAATTCAAGGGAGACAACTTCGTGTCCGGTTTCGGCGTGCTCCCCGAAGCCGGCCGTCTGTGTGCCGGACTTGGCCGCCGGGCCGTTCTGGTACGCGACGTCTTCCCCGGATCCGAGGCCCACGTAGACGTGATTCTGGCATCCCTGCGCGCTTCCGGCGTGGAGGTCTGCGCCACGATTCGCGGCGCGGCGCCGAACGCGCCGCTGGCGGACCTGGCTCGCATCGAAGGGGAGTTGAGAACGCACAACCCCGACGTGATCGTGAGCTTTGGCGGCGGCAGCACCATCGACTGCACGAAGGCGGCGGAGGTGCTGCATTCGCTGGGCGGATCGATCGAGGACTACTTCGGCATGGGGCTGGTGACGGCGAAGTTGAAGGCATCGGGCGCCAGCCTGGCGCCACATCTCGCGATTCAGTCCGCCGCTTCGTCGGCCGCTCATCTGACGAAGTACTCCAACATTACCGATGTCGGGGCGGGCCAGAAGAAGTTGATCGTGGATGAGGCCATCGTGCCGGCGCGCGCTCTGTTTGACAACGCTGTCACGCTGGATGCACCGGAATCGCTGACCGCCGACGGCGGCCTTGACGGACTCTCCCACTGTCTGGAGGTCTATTACGGGGCTGCCGGCAAGCCCGGCTATGAGCGCATCGAAGAAGTGGCGCTGACGGGAATCGCGCTGGTGATGGAGTACTTGCCGCGCGCAATCCGCAATCCGCGGGACCGGGAGGCGCGGGAGGCTCTCGGTTATGCCACGGACCTCGGGGGCTATTCCATCATGCTCGGCGGCACCAACGGGGCGCACCTCACCAGTTTCTCGCTGATCGATATCCTCTCCCACGGACGCGCGTGTGCGCTGATGAACCCGTATTACACGGTGTTTTATGCGCCGGCCATTCAGGCGCAACTGCGCGCCGTGGCCGAGTTGTGCGCACGTTCCGGGCTGGCCGGCGCGGACGTGCAGTCATCCGGCGGCCGTCTTCTGGCGGAGGGCGTCGCGCGGGCACTGGTCAGTCTGGAGCGCTCCGTCGGCAACCCGGCCACGCTGGGCGCGGTGCCCGGCTTCTCCCCGCGGCACGTGGAACGCGCGCTCACCGCCGCCAAGAATCCACAATTGCGCATGAAGCTGGAAAATATGCCGGTCCCACTTCGCGCAGAAGAGGTTGACGACTACATGGGGCCTGTTCTTCAGGCTGCCGTCTCGGGCGACTTCGCAATGGTTCGGGACTACGGGGCGTAAGCGCGGACCAAAGATCTACATTACGGGGCCGATGCGCCAGGGTACGAATTCCTTGTGGCCCAAACGTTCGGCGCAGGTGCGGCGGCCGGAGGCGATTTCGAGCAGGGCGTCGAAGATCTGTCGGCCCGTCTGCTGGACGGTGGATTCGCCATCGGAAATGGCGCCCGCGTTGATATCCATGTTGTCCGGCATGGCGCGGAAGGTATGGCTGTTGGTGGCGATCTTGATCACCGGGATGGTGGGGAAGCCGATGGCGCTGCCGCGTCCGGTGGTGAAGGCGATCAGGTTGCAGCCGCCGGCGGCGAGGCCGGTCAGACTGACCGGGTCGTAGCCCGGCGTATTCATATAGGTGAAGCCGGCGGCGGTGACGCGCTCGGCATATTCGTAGACGTCGATGAGGGGGCTGGTGCCGCCCTTGGCCACGGCGCCGAGACTCTTTTCGAGAATGTTGCTGAGGCCGCCCTCCTTGTTGCCGGGCGAAGGATTGTCGTCGAAGCTGCCTTGGAAGCGCGCCAGATATTCCTTGTAGCGGCGGATGCAGCCGAGCAGTTTGTCGGCGATTTCGCGGTTGCGCGCGCGCTTTACCAGCAGGTGCTCGGCGCCGAAGATCTCGGGCGTCTCGGCGAGGACGGAGGTGCCGCCCATTTCGGCCAGCAGGTCCGAGCAGTAGCCGAGGGCTGGGTTGGCGGTGATGCCGGAGAAGGAATCCGAACCGCCGCAGTTGAGGCCGAGGACGATTTTGGAAGCCGGACAGGGAACGCGCATTTCGGTGGAAGCCTGTTCGAAGAAGCGGGCGATTTCGCGGCGTGCTGCTTCGAGCGTTCCGGTGGTGCCGCCACTGCCCTGCAAGGTCATGCCCACGAGGCTATTGGTGCGCGCGCCGTTGGGACCCAAATAGTGATCGATCTGGTTGACCTCGCAGCCGAGGCCGAGGATGATGGCGGCCGATACATTCGGGTGCGCCAGAACGCCGCCGAGGGTGCGACGCAATTGATCCATATCGGGGCCGAAGGCGTGGCCGCAGCCTTCGCCGTGGGGGAAAGCGACGACGCCATCGACATTGGGCGGCAATGGGGCGCCCTCGAAGCTGCGTGCGATCAGGTCCGCGGTGTGCGCGGCGCAATTGCTGGCGGCTACCACGGCAATGTAGTTGCGGGTGCCGACGCGGCCATCCTCGCGCTGGTAGCCGAGGAAATTGGGGGCATCGGTGCGCGGACCGGGGATGTTGGTTTCGGTGGTGGGGAATTCGTAGTCGAGCACCAGTTCCTCGAAGGCGAGGTTGTGGGTGTGTATGTGGCGTCCGGCATCGATGGGGACCGTGGCGCGGCCGATCACCTGTCCGTAGCGCTCCACGGTTTCGCCGGCGGCGATGTCCCAGAGCGCGAGCTTGTGACCGGCGGGAATGGGGTCGCGAGTCAGGACGGGGAGGCCATCCACGCGAAGTTCCGTGCCTGCGGGAAGCGGCACGCGGGCGATGGCCACATTGTCGGTGGGGTGCAGGTGGATGGCGGAGTTCTCGGCGTTGGGGACTGTGGTGATCTCGACGAGCATGGTGGGCCCTTATCTCTCCAGATTCAATTCGCCGGTGGGAACCGCGGCGTGGACGTGCAGGCGGTCGCCGACGGGATGGATCCAGACGCCATCGCCATCGCGCGGGACGGGGATATCGGCGGGCTTATCGACGACGACGAATTGGTCGTTCTCCACGTTGGGCAATAGTTTCCCGATGTGCAGGTGGATGTGGCACTGCGAGCGCCTCTCGGTAGAGTTGAGCGCGATGCCCCACGGGTCATTGGGCCACGCGTCGCGAGCTTTGGCGATGGCGGCGCTCCAGTAGGCGGTGCGCTGTTCGGGCGTCATTTCGAGGAACTGTTGCGCGCGATTGCCGTGAAAGCGCGGCAGCGCGAGCCAGCGATGAGGCTTGTTGGGGTTGACGTCGCGCAGGAAGAAGTACGGCACATCGGCGGGCTGCTTTTCGGCTTCCTTGCAGAGGCCGCACTCGCGGGCTTCGAGGGTTTCCGGGATGGCGACGTCGCAGAGACAGCCGCGCACATCGGCGCGCGAGAGCGGCAGAAGGCACACAGCGATAACGGGAAGGCAGCGGGGAATGCGCATCGTCGTTTTACTGATTATAGCGGGCGGGGGGAGAATCAACGGGAGTGGCATCCATGCAACGCCGACGCGGAGAACTCGACGCAGGGACGTACCCCACAGCCGAGACCCCTGGCTCCATACGCACCGAGACAATGGAAACCAGAAGACTGCAAGGGAGGAGCGAAATATCACCCCAAGAGAGAACGCCGTCGTGCGGTGGCTTCTGACTCACGCACCGGTTGTCGACGTGACGGCCTACCGGCCGCATCCGGTGGAGGAGTTGTCCGTCGTTGGAGGATGCGATGGCGGGTGCTCCGGCCTGAATTCCCAGCCGGGCGCGTCTCCCGTGACGAATCTTGAAGGAGCCCGCGCCCAGCGTTTCGACTTCCGCGTCCCGGAATAGCGCAACTGGATGCTCGGCGACGCGAAACACGCCGCCCGCACGCCACACGGCGGCTCCGTTCTGGGTGGACCCGGAGCCGCTCGACCTGGTGCAGTTGGAGGTCTTAGTCGAACGGGCGGCCCCGCCTGCCCGGTCGGCAGCGCTTACGCGCACAACTCCTGCGCCCGGATCAGCCTTTCGGCCACATGCACGCCGTTGGGGCAACGCACCGCGCAGGAGGAGCAGTCGCCGCACCGCACGTCACGCACTTCCTGGGGCAGGGCCATGAAATGCTCGCGGCCGAGGGCGAACTGTCCGTAGAAATCGGCGTAGGAGAGATACCGGATGGCGTCTGGCACCGGCACGCCCTTCGGACACTGCCCGCTGCACTGGTAGCACATGCGGCAGTAGAGCGGCCGTACCTGCTCGTTGAGGACCGCCAGAATCTTGGCGTCCTGCGCGGCGTAGGGTTCGGACATGGCCCGGAAGTTCTCGTCCAGCATCTCCATATCCACCATGCTTGGGATGGTGGTGGCGAAAAGAGGGTTCTTGATAGCCCACTTCAGAGCCGCCAGCGGCCCGCCCGTATTCTTCATCTGCTGGGCGTTGGAGGCACCGCCCGGCCGGGCCGGCGCCATCACCTTCATGGCCACCAGCCCGACACCGGCGTCGCTGAGGCGTTTGAAGGCGGCGTCGCTGTTGGTACCGACAGTGAAGTTGTAGGTGCTGAGCAGCGCTTCGAACTTGCCGGTTTCGAGCACGCGGTCCACGATGGCGTTGGGGTTGTGCGTACTGATGCCGATGGCGCGGATCTTGCCCTGCTTCTTGGCGTTCTCCCACGCGGCCACCAGTTCGTCCGGAATGGCCGCGGCGTTGTCCCGCGCATGCATGTACCAGATGTCCAGGTGGTCCGTGCGGAGTTCCCGCAGGCTGGTTTCCAAGTGCGTCATGGCATCCGAAGCCGTCCGCGCCTGGCTCTTGCTGGAAAGTA
>JAPKZC010000470.1:0-1045 GCA_026394025.1 Candidatus Solibacter sp. | reverse complement strand
CATGCGCTCGTTATTCCCGCCCTGGTACACCCGTGCGGTATCGAAATAGGTGATTCCCATGTCGACGGCGCGCGAGACCACGCTCGCATCGGAGGTGATCATACAGCCGAATCCGACCGTGGACACCTTGATGCCGGTCTTGCCCAACGTCCGGAATGCCGGCGCCCCCACCGGCTTGGCGGCCGCTTTCGGAGCCGCCGGCGCTTGCGAAGTCTGGTTGGCGGCCAGACCCGCCGGCAACACCAGACCGGCGGCGAGGAAGTTTCTGCGCGAGGAATTGGACTTCATGACTGCTCTCCTTTTACGCCAGTCCAACCGGCTGGCGGTTAATAATAGGTTGAAGACCCTAAACTCGAATTATAGGCCAGAATTTCCGTTTTGCCACCCCTGGCCAGCATCGATTGTACGCTCAAACGGCATCCGTTGGAGCCGTGGATCTCATTCTAGCTCTATTTCGGTTATACTCATCTCAAATACCATGCCCTTAGAGACCACCGCTGCAACTGACTACGACTCCGTGGAACTTCGTGGCGGAAGGCTTGTCAAGATCCGTCGCGCCGAAGCTCGAACGCTTGGTGAAAAGGACGGTATGGCCCCGGTCGCCAAGTGTTATTGTCGCTCGCACGACGTGATCACGCCAGCGGAAGCCGACCTGCAAAGACGGCCCACCTTCGTCTTCCCAGCGGAGTTCTTCAGCGACCTGGAAAGCCTGATTGGAAAGGAACTCGAAGGCAGGATCTACTCGGACAGCCCGAGACGACGGGTCAAGTTCCACCTTGACTTGAGCGAACATGCAGGTTTCCAGGTGGACGAGGGCGACCGCAGTTTGCAGAGCCCCTGGTTTGACGACAGCGTGCTCAAAGAGTGACACGGAGCGCCGCCCTCCCCCGGCCTTAACCTGAGCACTGTCGCGGTAGGGACGACCATCGCTGATCGCCCCCCGCACAGAACCGTACGTGCGCGTCTACGCATACGGCTCCCACCTTGGATGGGTGGCGACAAAGCGATCCATCGGATAAGGGTGCAAAACGCGGGGTACCGGAAT
>JAPKZC010000841.1:1392-4262 GCA_026394025.1 Candidatus Solibacter sp. | reverse complement strand
CTGGAAGAAGAGTTCGCCGGTGAGTTCGTTGTACTCCTTGTCGAAGGTGCCGCCGGTGACGAGAATGCGGATGGGTTGCATGGTCGGGCTTCTGTAAGCATAGCGCGCTATATTGGAGGTATCTCCATGCGAGGTATGCGCTGGCTCCTGCTGGTGGCAATAGCCGCGATCCTCGGCGGCGTGGGCTACCAATATCGGGCACAAAAGAGACTGTTGGCAGGGAATGCGCCGGCTACTCCTGCGCCGCTTTCGACGGACTTGAGAGCCTCCGCGGAACACTGGCATTATCGCGACAAAGACCTGAAAACCGGCCGCGTCAAATCGGACATCGACGCCGAGAGCTTTCAGCAGGTGAAGGACGATTCCCGGGTGGATCTGAAGAACGTCACCCTGAAGATCTACAGTAAGGACGGCAAGACATACGACCTGGTGAAGAGCGCCGCCGCCAGCTTCAATACGGCCGAAAAGAGTCTGTATTCGCAGGGTGATGTCGAAATCACGCTGGATCTTCCGACGGAAGGGCCGCCGGCCAGGCAGCCGACCGTGATTAAGACTTCCGGCCTGACCTGCGACAGCAGCACGGGACGCGTGGATACCGATCAGCCCTCCAGCTTCATCTTCGAAAAGGGCGACGGCAAGGCAACGGGCGCCACCTACGATCCGGCGAGCCACGAGTTGCTGATGAAGAGCGACGTCGAGGTGCATTGGAATCCGCCGGGGAAGAACGCCAAGCCGATGAAGATTGAAGCCGCCACGCTGGCTTATCACGAGACCACCAGCGAGATCTGGCTCAAGCCGTGGGGCCGCATGACGCGCGCAGGCATGGAGGTGGAAGGCAACGAGGTGGTGGTCAGGCTGCAGGATAAGGCGATCCGCAAGATCACCGCGATCCGCGCGCACGGCAGCGACGACCTGCCGAATCGCAAGTTGCGCTACGCCGCCGACGAGCTTGCCATGGATTTCGACGACGATGGCCTGGCACAGAAGATCAACGGCAGTAAGAATGCGAGCCTAATATCGACCACGGAGGCTTCGGAGACCACGGTCACGGCCGACCGTGTCGACCTGAACTTTCAGCCGGATGGCCGGGAGAGCGTGCTGACCCAGGTGGCGGCCACGGGCAACGGGGTGGTGACCTCGAAGCCGCTGGCGGTGGCGGGACGTCCGCTGAGCGAAACCCACGCGCTGCGCAGCGAGACGCTCGAGATGAAGATGAGGCCCGGCGGGCGCGAAATGGAAAGTGTAGTCACCAAAGCGCCGGGCACGCTGGAGTTTCTGCCCAACCTGCCGGCGCAACACCATCGCCTGCTGGAGGGCAAGGATTTTGTGATCGCCTACGGGCCGCAGAATCGGGTGGACAGCTTCCGTGCCGCCAACGTCAAGACGCGCACCGATCCCAATGCGGAAGATCGCCGCCGCAATCGCCAGGTCAGCACGACCACCAGCCGCGATTTGGAGGCGCGCTTCGATCCGAAGACCAGCCGTCTGACGAGCATGCAGCAATCGGGCGATTTCGCTTATGAGGAAGGCGACCGCAAGGCGCGCGCCGCGAAAGCCACGATGGATGCTGAGCAAAACGTGATTCTGCTGGACACGGGCGCGCGGATTTGGGACGCCGCCGGATCGACGGCGGCGGACCACATCCGGTTGGACCAGCGCACCGGCGATTTCCTGGCCGAAGGCAACGTCACCTCCAGCCGGCTGCCCGACCGGGACCAGAAGAAGAACTCTGAAATGCTCTCTGGTGAAGACCCCTTGCAGGCTACGGCGCGAAAGATGGATTCGCGCAATCGCAACCGTCAGATTCACTACGAGGGCGCAGTCCAAATGTGGCAGGGGGCTAACCGTATACGGGCCGATGTGGTGGACGTGGACCGCAGCCTGGATCCACAGAAACGCTCATTGGTGGCTGACGGGCACGTGGTGACCAATTTGTGGGAAGCGCCCAAGGACGATAAGAAGAAGACTGCCGCGCCCGCGCTGACCGAAGTGCATGCCGGGCACATGGTCTACACGGAGGCTGGCCGCCTGACGCACTACACGGGCGGCGTCCAACTGAACCGTCCGGGACTTCAGGTGAAGGGCCAGGAACTACGCGCATTCCTGGGCGAATCGGGCGGCGATTCGCGGCTCGAGAAGGCCTTTGCGGATGGCGCGGTGGAGATTTTGTCTACCGGCAAGGACCGTACCCGCAGCGGCACCGGCGACCACGCCGAGTACTACACCGCGGACCAGAAGGTGATTCTGCGCGGCGTCTGGGTGCGGATTGTGGAGAAGATTGTCACCGATTCGCAGCCCAGAACCTCGGAGGGCACGGAAGCCGTCTACTTCGCCAACGATGATAGGCTGGTGGTGACGGGGGAGCTCGATAAGCCCGGCAACAGCCGCTTCAACCGCAAGAAGGGGAAATAGGGCCCGGCCCATCGGCATGAATACCGTGAGCAAACTCGAAACCCGGCAAATCTCCAAGACTTATCGCGGCCGCCGTGTGGTGGACGACGTCTCGGTTTTCGTTCAGCAGGGCGAAGTGGTGGGGCTGCTCGGCCCCAACGGCGCGGGGAAGACGACGTCCTTCTACATGATCGTCGGCCTGATCTCGCCCGATTCCGGACGCATCCTGGTGGACGATACGGACATCACAGACCTGCCAATGTACCAGAGGGCGCGCCGTGGCATCAGCTATCTGCCGCAGGAGGCGAGCGTATTCCGCAAGCTGACGGTGGAAGAGAACCTGATGGCGATACTGGAAACGCTGCCCCTGCGTGCGCGCGAGCGCCGCGAAACGATGGAGCGCCTGCTGGACCAGTTGGGCCTCGAAACGGTGCGCCGCAGCCGCGGGTACATGCTATCCGGCGGCGAGCGGCGGCGCG
>JAPKZC010000841.1:0-1305 GCA_026394025.1 Candidatus Solibacter sp. | reverse complement strand
CTGGTGATCAATCCGAGCTTTCTGTTGCTCGACGAACCCTTCAGCGGCATCGACCCGATTCAGGTGCTGGAGTTACAGCGCATCATCTTTGATCTGAAGCGGTCGGGCATCGGGATCCTGGTTACCGACCACAACGTGAGCGAGACTTTGGCGGTGACGGATCGCGCGTACATCATCAACGAGGGGCGCATTTTTCGCGCCGGGAGTCCCGAAGCGTTAGCGCGCGACCCGGAGGTGCGGCGGGTCTATTTGGGGGAATCCTTCACACTTCGCGTGTGATACTGGAAACCAGGGGATCCCGATACCCGTAACCAACATCATGAAACCACTGTGCCTCTTGTTTCTCTGGGCCGCGGCAGCGTTCTCCCAGCCATTTTCCTTCGGCGTCAAGGGCGGCATGCCGATGACGGACTTTGTGAATACTGCGACCTCGGGGAGGTTCACCGCCAGCACGGCGACCAGTCGATATATCGTGGGCCCAACCGCGGAACTGCGGCTGCCGTTCGGACTCGGCGTGGAGGTGGACCTTCTATACCGCCACTTTCACTACAGTTCGAGCGGGGGTATCGGCAGCATTGCCTCGAACCTGACTAATATGGACACCACTGCCGGCGCGTGGGAGTTTCCGCTGCTCGCCAAGTACCGCTTCAAGGGGAAACACATCCGCCCGTTTCTGGATGCCGGCGTGGCGTGGGACAAGCTGAGCGGCCTGACGCAGACGGTCCAGAGCGTAGTGGCGAGTGTCTCGAAATCGACGACCACATCGACTCCGTTGGAACTGAGTAAGGACGTGACGCGCGGCTACGTGATGGGTGGCGGCGTGGATGTGAAGGTGCTACTAATCCACATCTCGCCGGAAGTGCGTTTCACGCGTTGGGGCGCGAAGCACTTCATCGACCCGAACGGCTTGCTGAATAGCAAGGTGAATCAGGCGGAGTTCCTGGTCGGGATTACGTTCTAAGACGGCGACAGGCCAGGAGGCCTGTCCTACGACACGAAGGGGATCGATACCTCCGTCGCGACTTCCACCGGCTGGCCGTTGAGTAGCGTGGGACTGTACTCCCACTGCTTGAGGGCATCGAGTGCGGCGGGAATCAGCAGGGGGTGGCCGCCGATCACAGTGATGTTCGAGACGCGGCCCGGCTTGTCGATCACAATTCGGAATTTCACTTCGCCTTGGATTCCCGCCTGCCTGGCGAGTTCCGGGTAGACCGGCGGCACATCGCGCAGGCGCTGCCGCGCGACCGCGTCGCCGGAGATCGTGATCCGCTGCGGTACGGCTTTCTGGGTCTGCCCCGGTGGTGG
>JAPKZC010000163.1 GCA_026394025.1 Candidatus Solibacter sp. | reverse complement strand
GCAGGGCGCGTACCAGGATCCGCAGTGTCTCAAGCAGTTTGAATCCAAAGCGGAAGACGCATCGCTGAAGGAGAATGGCCGCAAGGTGGTCTCACTGAAAGTGATCGCCGCCGAGAGTAAGTAGGGGGGACGAAACCTTGCGGGAGTGGCGGGTAGCCCCGCATACTGGTGTGAATGGCACTGCTCGATGCCACCGCAATCACAAAGTCGTTCGCCGGAGTACAGGCACTGCGCGGCGTGTCGTTCGAACTCCGCTCGGGCGAAGTGCATGCGCTGCTGGGGGAGAACGGGGCGGGGAAGTCCACGCTGATCAAGGTGATAACGGGTGCGGAAAAGGCCGATTCCGGAACGCTGACGGTGGCTGGCCACGTGGTTCCGCACCACAGTCCGGCGGCAGCGCGGGCGCTTGGAATCGCGGCGGTGTATCAGCAGCCCGCCCTGTTCCCGGATCTGACGGTGGAGGAGAATGTCGGGCTGGCGCTGGAGAGCGGCCCGGCGTGGCGCCGCATCGACTGGCACGCGCGGCGGCGGCAGGCGCGCGAGTTGTTGGAGCGGTCTGGAGCGGAGATCGCGCCAGAGCGGACGGTGAGCACGCTGAGCATGCCGGAGCAGCAACTGGTGGAGATCGCCAAGGCGATTGGGGCGCGGGCGAGAATTCTGATTCTGGACGAGCCGACGGCTTCGGTGACGGATCGCGAAGTGGAGCGCCTGTTCCGGGTGATCGGCGCGCTGCGCAGCGAGGGCGCGGGCATCGTATATATATCGCACCGGCTGGACGAGGTGGCGGTGATCGCGGACCGGGTTACGGTGCTGCGCGACGGGCAGAACGTCGCTACGCGCGACATGCGGGACGTGGACCGCGACGAACTGGTGCGGCTGATGGTGGGGCGCGAGATGCAAGCGATCTATCCCAAACGCGAGGTGCCGATTGGAAAAACTGCGCTGGAGGTGAAGGGACTGGGATGCCGCGCGGCGGGGATCCGGGACATCACGTTCGAGGTACGCCGCGGTGAGATCCTGGGGATCGCGGGGCTGGTGGGGTCGGGGCGGACGGAACTGGCGGAGACGTTGTTTGGCCTGACGCCGGCCGATGAGGGCGCGATCGGGTTGCAGGACGACGTGATGCGGACGGAGTCGCCGGCGGCGGCGATCCGGAAGAAGATGGCGTATTTGCCGGAGGACCGGCGGCAGCATGGCGTGGTGATGGAGATGCCGGTGGCGGCGAATATCAGCCTGGCCAACCTGGATGCGGTGTCGCGGAACGGGCTGATCGATCACGCAGTGGAGCGGAGCCTGGCGATCCGTTACGTGGAGCGCCTGCGCATCAAGACGCCCTCCGTTCACGCGGAGACGGGGGCGCTCTCCGGCGGCAATCAGCAGAAGGTCGCGGTGGCCCGCTGGCTGGCGATCAACCCCGAGGTGCTGATTCTGGATGAGCCGACGCAGGGCGTGGACATCGGGTCGAAACGGGAGATTCACCAGATCATGGTCGAGTTGGCGGCGCAGGGGATGGCGATTGTCATGATCTCTTCGGAACTGGCGGAGATTCTGGGGATGAGCGACAGGGTTGCAGTGATGCACGGGGGGACGATGGCAGGCATTTTGTCGCGCGCGGAGGCGACGCAGGAGAAGATTCTCGCGCTGGCGCTGGGACACGCCTGATGCTGGAACGCCATCGCAGGGAAATTTCGTTAGTCGTCGCGATACTGGCGATCGGCGCGGTGCTGGCGGTGGTGGCGCCGGGCTTTTTCGCCTTCGCCAACCAGCGCGACCTGATGCTGGCCAATATGCCGGTGCTGATTGTGGCGCTCGGCATGGTGCTGGTAATTCTCACGGGCCAGATCGATATCTCAGTGGGTTCGCAGTTTGCCATCTGTAGTGTGGCCACGGGAGTCTTCGCGCGCATGGGGCTGCCCACGCCGCTGGCGGGCGCGGCGGCCTGCCTGGTGGGCGCGCTGATGGGTTCCGTCAACGGCGCGCTCGTGGCGTGGGTGCGGATTCCTTCGATTGTGGTGACGCTGGCGACCATGGTGGCGCTGCGCGACGGGTTGCGCTGGGTGACGCAGGGCGCATGGGTGCAGGATCTGCCGCCGGGGTTCCAGTGGTTCGGACAGTCGCAGGCGTCGAGCGAACTGATTACCGCCGGCTGTGCGGCAGCGCTGGCGGTGGGCATGAACTGGGGGTTGCGCAATCTGGCGGCGGGACGGGTTGTGTACGCCACGGGATCGAGCCCGAATGCGGCGCGCCTGGCGGGAATCAACCCACGGTTGGTGGTGTTCGCGGTGTTCGTGGTGACGGGCGCGCTGACCGGGTTCGCCGCGGCGTTCAACGCGGTGCGCTTCCTGCAAATTCCGAGCAACCTGGGGATTGGACGGGGGGGCGATAGCGGGGGGTCGCGGCACGATTGCCGGAACGCTGCTGGGGGTACTGCTGCTGGGCGTGATCGGTCCGGCGCTGACGTTTCTGGGGTTCAGCGCGTATTGGGAGCGGGCGATTGAGGGCGGGATTATTCTAGCGGCGGTTTCGATGGACGCGGTGCGCGTCCGTGCGGGGAAACATGCGCAACGAGCGTAGACCTTGGCGCGAGGTCTGCTTCCCCAACGGGGAGTGGGTACTCGGGCTCGCGCTGGCGGTGGAACTGGCCATCTTCGCCGCAATCGGCGAGAACTTCTTCACGTGGGCGAACTTCTTCGAAGTAGTGCGGTTGAGTGTGGAGCTGGGCTTGCTGGCGCTGGCGTTGACGCCGATCATGATAACCGGCGGAATCGATTTATCGGTGGGTTCCATCATGGGGCTTTCGGCGGTGGTGTTCGGCGCATTGTGGCGCGACGGCGGTCTGCCGATTCCGGCGGCGGCGGGCGCGGCGCTGCTGTTGGGGTGCCTGGCGGGGCTGTTGAACGCGGTGTTGATCACCAGGCTGAATCTGCCGCCGCTGATTGTCACGCTGGGCTCGCTCTCGCTGTTCCGCGGCATCGCGGAGGGGATTACGAAGGGCGCCGAGAACTACTCCGGGTTCCCGGCGGGGTTTCTGCGGCTGGGGCAGGGTTACCTGGGCGGCGTGGTGCCGGTGCAGTTGTCGGTTCTGCTGGTGGCGATCGCCGCGTACTGGGTGCTGCTGCATCGCTCCGGGATCGGGCGCACACTGTACGTGGTGGGCTTCAGCCCTGGAGGCGCGCGCTACGCGGGGATACCCGTGCAGCGGCGGGTGGCGCTGCTGTACTTTCTGTCCGGCGTGGTGGCAAGCGTGGCGGCCATCATATATGTCGCGCACCTGGGACAGGCGAAATCGGACGCGGGGACGGGCTACGAACTGGCCGCGATCACGGCGGTGGTGCTGGGCGGCACGAGTGTCTTCGGCGGACGCGGGACGGTGTGGGGCACGGTGCTGGGATTGTTCGCGATTTCGGTGTTACAGAACGGACTGCGGCTGGCGGCGCTGCCCTCGGAGATGACGGGCGTGGTCACGGGTGTGGTTCTAGTAATGACGATCGGGCTGGGGCGCCTGCGAGGGCGCGGGCAGCGGAACGAAGCGATAATTGACGAGGCTGATGCAATGAAGAATTCCCAACTCGCGATTCTGTGCTGTACCGTAGTGGGCGGTGCGCTGATTGTGGCCGGCACGAACATTTGGCTGGTGCGCTCGCTGCGGCCCGCGGATGGCGTGCTGACGAAGCCCGCGGCGAAGCCCGGCAAGCGGCCGGTAGTCGCCATGATGCCGAAATCGAAGGGCGACCCGTACTTCATCAGTTGCAGGGCGGGCGCGGAAGAAGCCGCCCGGGAAGCGGGCGTCGACCTGATTTGGGACGGACCCACGGGGCTCGATGCGGCCAAACAGAATGAAGTGGTGGAAGGCTGGATCACGCGGGGGGTGGATGCGATTGCCGTGTCGGTGGAGAACTCCGCGGGGATTTCGACGGTGCTGCGCAAGGCGCGCGCGCGCGGCATCAAGGTGGTGACGTGGGATGCCGATTCGGCGGAGGATGCGCGCGACTACTTCATCAACCAGGCGACGCCGGAGGGAATCGGGTTCACGCTGGTGGACGAGGGCGCACGGTTGCTGGGCGGCAAGGGCGAGTTCGCGATTATCACGGGCCCGCTGAGCGCGGCCAATCAGAATGCGTGGATGGAATTCATGCGCAAGCGGGTGGCGGAAAAATATCCGGGGATGAAGCTGGTGGCGATGCGGCCGAGCGATGACGATCGCGATAAGGCGTTCGCGGAGACGCAGACCATTCTCAAGGTCCATCCGAAGGCAAGGCTGATTGTGACCATTTCGGCGCCGGCGGTACCGGGCTCGGCGGAGGCGGTACAGCAGGCGGGTCGCAAGGACGTGTTTGTGATCGGGCTCTCGCTGCCGAATCTGTGCAAGCGGTACGTGCACGACGACGTGGTGCAGGCGGTAGTGCTGTGGAATACGAAGGACCTGGGGTATCTGACGGTGACGGCGGCGGCGCTGCTGGTGGAGGGCCGCACGGGCAAGGACTCGCTGCAAGCGGGGCGGCTGGGCACGGTGGAAGTGCGGGGGACGCAGGTGATATTGGGGAAGCCTTTCATCTTTAATAAGGCGAATATCGACCAGTACGATTTTTAGGTTCAGCCACGGGCTTCGCTTACGTGGATTGGAGTTCCGCTTTCTTGGCAAGCAGGCGGCTAAGGTTGTCGGGAACCAGGCGTTCGATGAAACCGGCGAGGAAGGCCCAGATGATGAGCAGGGCAACATCCTTCGACTCCTGAGGGCGCCGCTCGCTGAGAAAATTGTAGACGGACACCCCCGGTTTGGCTGGTTTGGGAACTTCGGCAGCAGGAGGTACCTCTTTCGTAGCGACACTTCCCTCGGGAGCGGCGGCAGTGCTCACGGGTTGGACAATGGCCGAGGATTGACTATCCGCCTTTGGACCAAGGTCGGGAAACAGGCTTCCTTCGACTAACTTCGCCGCGAACAAAAGGTACATCACGCCGGCGAACAAGAATCCCATCAAACCCGCGGCGACGATGGTCGTGAAGCGTTCGCTCTGAATCCCGTGGTAGTCGGTGAGCGCGTCGCCGCTCCCGCCGAGTTGCCGAAGGCGTTGCAGCACGCTGACAAAACCGCCAAGCGCCCCAGCAAAGCCGACGGTCAACATGGTGGCGCCCATCGGATAATCTCCTTTGCCGTAATGTTCACTGAAGAAGTACAGCAGGAAGCCAAATGCGGCCAGGACAACGCCAATCGTGATCATCGTGGCTTTTACTCGACGACGGAGGAGCAACGAATTCTCCGGACCCATCTCGTAACTCCCATAGGTGAGCACGAGCAACTGGTTCAGATCCGCCAGCAGATCGTCTCGTGAAATCGTGGGTTCATTCAGGTCCGGAGGTTTGGATGCCAGATAATGGGTGTATTCGATTTCCCCAAAGGTTTCCCGGTAACGCTCGCGCAAAGCCCACGCCGCGCGTTTCAGATCGGGGAGCGGGAGCATGGAGAGGAGACAACGATGAAATTCGAGCACGTCGTGCCACTTGAGCGTTTCGGGCGCCGTTTCGGGATCCTTGGAGCCTAAGTGCCGGTCGATGATCTCCTTTGCGATGCGGGCATCCGGGGACAGAGGCGTGGCGGGCGCCGGCCCAGTATGCCCTTCCTGGAAACTCAGGCTGGGTGAGTTGAACAGAGTCTCATACTCGGCTTTGAGTACTTCGAATTGGGATCTGCAATGCCGCTGTGAAGTCGCATCATAGACGCCAAAAAACATAGGGCGTGAACCTGTAGAAGCAGACATATAGACCTTCTTATATGAGCTTGCGAGTGCAATTATGCACGTCAGGATTCCAGATTGCAAGGGAATTGTAAGGGGAGATTCGATCAGCCTGCGCGGCGGGAGGAGTCGCGAATTTTCAGGATGGCGGGGAGGCGGACGGTGATGGATTCCGTCTGGGTGGCCAGGCCTTCGATGCGGTCGAGGAGGATTTGGGCGGCACGGGAGCCGATATCGTAAGCGGGTTGCACGACGGTGGTAATGGAAGGGGAGAAGAGATCGTCCACGGTGAGTTCGTCGAAGGTGGCGAAGGCGATATCGCGGGGAGTGATCAGTCCGCAATCGCGAAACGCGCGCAGGACGCCGAGGGCGGTGGGGCCGTTGGTGCAGAAGACGGCGTCGGGGCGGGTGGCGGGACCAGAGAGGCGCGCGGTGCAGATTGCGTTGACGTCTTCGGGGCGGAAATTGCCGTGCCAGATCAAGCTTTCATCGACCGGGATGCCGGCCTTGCACAGTGCCTGCTTATAGCCCTGAAGGCGCTGGCGTTCATTCTTGAGTGCGATGGCGCCGGTGGCGATGGCGATACGCCGCGCGCCCATGGCGATCAGGTGGGCGACACCCATCTCGGCGGCGTCCACGTCTTCCACGGAGACGGAATCCACGGGGACGCGGTCGGGAATGCGGTCCAGGCACACCATGGGGATAGATGTGTCGAGGATGCGGGTAAGCTGGTCGAGCGGGGTGGGGACGGCGGCGATGACCAGAAGAATTCCCTCCACGCGCTGCGAACGCAGGAGCGAGAGCAGGTTCTTCTGGCGCTCGCCATCGTCATCGGAGTTGACGGCGATGAGGGAGTAACCGCGCTGGCGGGCGGCGGTTTCGGCGCCGCGAATCAGTTGCGGAAAAAACGAGATGGTCAAGTCGGGGACGATGATTCCGAGCGTGTGTGTCTTGTTGGTTTTCAGACTACGCGCGAGATGGTTGGGGTGGTAGTTGAGATCGCGGATGGCGGCCTGCACCTTGAGGCGAAGCGGCTCGCTGACCGGGACCGATCCAGTGATCACGTGGGAGACCGTGCCCACCGAAACGCCGGCGATTTCGGCCACCTTTTTGATGCTCGGCATGCTTAGTACACCTCTCGATGCAAGTGCTCCCTATCCCGACGAATTCTGAACCGAACGAGAGGGCAACCTCACCGCAGAGACGGAGAGGGCGCAGAGGCAAGCGCAGAGAAAACCAACGGCATGGGGAGGAAAGACCCTGCCGTTGCGGCAGGATTTCGATCCGGCAGGTACTGGCGGTCGCGGCTCTAATTGTCGCATCGCGGCTCGGATTGGTGCATCGCGGCTCTTTCGAGAGCCGCGACGGTTGGTTGGACTTCGGGGCTACAGTTTCTTCAGGCGGATATTGCGCGCTTCGATCTTCATGGGGGCGCCCCTGTGGACCTGGATACCGATCAGGCCTTCGAGTTTGCGTCCGGCGGTATCGTCATCGATCAGCATGCTGGTGATGCGGCCGTTGAGCAGTTGGATGATGGTGTTGCCGCGGGCGATGATCTGGATGTCGTTCCAATCGTCGCCTTTGATCAACCGTTTCAACTCCTCGTTATCGCCGACGGAGCCCACGACAGCTGGTTTCTTGCCCTCGCCGATGTAAGAGAACTGGCCGCGCATGGCGAGAAATCCGCGTCCGCGCTCTTCGTAGATCTGGCCGGTATACTGCTGTTCGCCGTCCATGTCGGCCTGATAGCCCTTCATGGCGAACTTGATATCGGGGAGTTCAATGCTGCGGATCTGGATGCCGCTGTTGAAACCGGTGAGGCGGTATTGCAGCTTCAATTCGAAATTGGCCGGACTGCCGCCGCGCCAGATCAGGAAGGTGTTCTGAACGGGTTGCTTGTCGGTAGCGGTCTGGCCGACGATGGCGCCGTTTTCCACGCGCCAGAATTGCGGATCGCCTTCCCAGCCGGTGAGGGATTTGCCGTCGAAGATCGACTGGTAGCCGGTTTCCTCGACGGGCGGAATCATGGGTCCGCGTCCGGCGCCGCGGCCCGGGCCGCCGGCCGGGGGGACCTGCTGGGCGTACAACGACGCGCCGGCGGCGATCAGCGAGACGCAGATGGCCATGCGGATGCGGGCGGAGTGGACTGTTCGATTGATCATTTTGTCTCCAGTGGTTCGCCCACCTTGACCCAACTGCGATTGCGCGCGGAAGCGAGAACGGCATCCGTGACATAGTCCGTGCGCAGCCCTTCGCGGAAGGTGGGGACCGCATAGCTGCCGGCGGCGGTTTCCGAGAGGAAATCGGCCGCCTGATGGATAAAGGTGTGTTCGTAGCCGATTTGCAATCCGGGGACCCACCAGTGCTTCATGTAGGGGTGGTCGCTATCGGTGATGTGGATGCTCCTCCAGCCGCGCAGGCGGCCTTCATCCTTGTAGTCGAAGAACTGGAGGCGGTGCAGATCGTGCAGGTCCCAGAGGATGGAGCCATTCTCGCCATTGATTTCGAGGGTGTAGAGGGCCTTGTGGCCGCGGGCGTAGCGGGTAGCTTCAAAGGTGGCGAGCGAGCCATTGGCGAAGCGCGCCAGGAAGAGGCTGGCATCGTCGATGGTGACGGGCTGCTCCTTTCCGGTGAGGAGGTGCTTGCGGCTCTTGACGAAGGTCTCGGTGGCGGCCGAGACTTCGGTGATGCCGCCGTTGAGCCACATGGCGGTATCGATGCAATGGGCCAGCAGATCGCCGGTCACGCCGCTGCCGGCCACGGCGGCGTCGAGACGCCAGAGGCCGTCGCCGCCCTGCGGAAGGGCGGCCGAGATGGTCCAATCCTGGAGGAATTTGGCGCGGTAGTGGAAGATGCGGCCGAGCCGGCCTTCATCGATCAGTTGCTTGGCCAGCATGACGGCGGGGACACGTCGGTAGATGTACCACACCATGTTGCGCACGCCGGCGGCTTCCACGGCTTGAACCATGCCTTCGGTTTCGGCGGCGTTGCGGCTGAGCGGTTTCTCGCAGGTCACCATCTTGCCGGCGCGGGCGGCGGCGATGGCAATTTCGGCGTGGGTGCTGTTGGGGCTGACGATATCGATCAGATCGATATCGGGATCTTCCACGACCTTGCGCCAATCGGTTTCGAAGGACTCATAGCCCCAATTGGCGGCGAAGTCCTTGGCCAGGGCGGCGTCGATGCCGCAGATGGTTTTGAGGACGGGGCGGCAGGGTATGTCGAAAAAGTGGTTGACCTGGGAGAAGGCGTTGGAGTGGGTCCGTCCCATGAACCCGCAGCCGATCATTCCGATGTTGAGTTTCTTCATTTTAGTTCCACCCGTGCGCGTTGCGCACCGCAATCATCACCCGGAGCACGTCTTGCCAGGTTTTGGGGTCGAGCATGACGGAGTTGGGAAACATGCAGCCATCCCAGCAGAGGTGCTGGACGGCGCGCGTGGGATTGCCTGCGGCGTCGCGCAGCCAGGCGCCGGAATCGCGGACGATATCGAGTCTGCCGTTGGGGTCTGTGGGCAGGCAGTGGCGGCCGGTCTTGTCGTGCGAACCAGAGCCTTTGACGGTGCCATCGTTCTGGGCGATGTGAAAATCGATAGTCCAGGGGCGCAGGGCGGCGGCCACTTTGGCGTAGGCTTCGGCCAACCGGCCGGTCTGGCTCCACTCGAAATCGTCGGGCAAAAGGCGATCTTCGGGCGCGTTGAAGCCCATGGTGAACAGCATTACATGCGCCATGTCGGCCTGGAAGCCGACGGTTTTGGGGCGGTCCACCATTTCGAGCAGTTGGACGTTATTGCGCCAGCTATGCATGCCGGCCCAGCAGATCTCGCCTTCGGCGGCAAGGCGCTCGCCGAAGCTTTCGGCGATGGTGGCGGCTTCGCGGAAGGTCTCGGCGATGCGCCTGGTGCCGGATCCCGGATCTTTGGCCCATTCAGCCGGGCTGGCGGCGGAATCGATACGCACGATGCCGTATTCGCGGATCTTGAGATCGCGCAGCTTGCGGCCGATCCGGCAGGCCTTTTCCACCTGGGTGAGGAAGCGGCCGCGCTCGGCAGCGTCGCCCATGGCGGAGCCGCCGCCGGTGGGCGGCCAGACGGGCGCCACCAGGGAGCCGGCGCGCAATCCTTTGGAGGCCAGCTTTTCGGCGAGGCGGGCCAGGTCATCGTCAGACGAATCGATGTCGGTGTGCGGCAGGGACAGGAAGAGATCGACGCCATCGAAGCGCACGCCATCAACGCGGGCGGCGGCGGTGAGATCTAGCATGGTGTCGAGATCGATGGGCGGTTCGGAATCGGGACCCTTTCCGACGAGTCCCGGCCACATGGCGTTGTGGAGGGCAGGGAAGGGGTGAGGAGCGGTAGCGTTCATGGGTATCCCCCGCGGCGATAGCCGCCGATTGACAGAGGTTTGAAACGTCTCAAGCAATGTTAGCGTATATCAGCGTTGATGGGTTGTCAAATGCAGGATGGGGGCCCAGGAAGGGGGATTGAGTGGGGCGAAACTGGCGCGCTGCTTACGGGGAAGCAGCGTCCCGCGCGGATGTTTATCCCAGGGCGGCGGAATCCCACGGCGAATACCGCCATGGGATTCCCGGTCTGTGATTGCTGCCTCGCGGCTGCCGCTGTGATTCGTCGTCAGTCGGCTTTCCTGCTGCGGCGGCGCATGAACATCACGACGCCGAACAAGACTGCCAGTACCCCACAAATGAGGCGCAGAGTGGTTGGATCCATACTTAAAAATCTCCTTCCCCCTCCTTATCGGCCAATTACATGTTTTCAATCATGGGCACCAGATCCCGCACCAGGCGAACCATGACCGGACCTATGGTAACCACGAAGAGGGTGGGCAGCACGCAGAAGAAGATGGGGAAAACCAGCTTCACCGCGAGCTTGGCCGCCTGTTCCTCGGCGCGCTGCCGGGCCATGTTCCGCAAGTATTCGGCGTGCCCCCGCAGACACTGTGCGATGCTGGTTCCGAAGCGGTCGGTCTGCACCAGCACGGCCACCAGTTTCTTGACGTCCTCCACGCCGGTGCGATCCGCCAGATTGTGCAAGGCGTCGGCGCGCCCTTTGCCGGCGCGTAGTTCGAGGTTCATGACGGTGAACTCGTCGCAGATGTCCGGGTGGGCCGTTTGCAGCTCTTTGGCCACCTGCAGAATGGTCTGGTCAATTCCCAGGCCGGATTCCACGCATACCACCATCAGGTCCAGGGCGTTGGGCAGCCCGTGGGCGATGGCCTTCTGGCGGCGGCGTATACGCAGTTCCACGTACTGCGCGGGAGCTATGTACCCAAAGGCGGCCGCCGCGGCCGCGATCAGGAGCAGGTTGTCGGTGTGAGAGCCCCCGAGCAGCCCCCCGGCGGCGAATAACAGGGTGGTGACCAGGCGGGCGCCCTGGAAGTAGCCTGCCGCGTTCTGGCCGCGGAAGCCGGCGCGCATGAGACGGCGCTTGAGGCGGGGCAAGTCCCGCGCCGACGCCGGTACCGCGGTGCCAATGCGGCCTACCAGTTCGCGCCAGAGCAGCCCGGGCGAGGGCATTTCCGCTGCGTGCTCGGGCGGCGGCGAGAGACGGCGAACGCCTCGCGCGCGCCACGTTCCGGGGCTAAGTCCGGCCCAGGCGATCCCGGCCGCCACCAGGAGGAACAGTGTCGCGGTGAGTAGTTCCAGCATGTCACACCTCGATGGTCACAATTTTGCGGATGATCAGATAGCCCGCTATCTGCAGCCCAATGGCCACGCCGAGCAACTGGTTTCCGGTGGGATCGTCAATGAAGAAGCGCACGTATTTCGGGTTGGCCCCGAGCATCATGCCCCCCACGCCGATGGGGATGGCCGACAGGATGCGTCCGGACATGATCCCCTGCGCGCTCACCGTGCGGATCCGCGCGCGCAGCTTGAAGCGTTCGCGTATCAACTGGGCCAGTTTGTCCAGCAACTCCGCCAGATTGCCGCCGGTGCGCCGTTGCAGCAACACGGCGGCAACGAAGAACTGCACGTCCATCGAGGGCAGGCGTTCGGAGAGCTTGCGCAGCACGATCTCGAGGGGCTGCCCCAGGTGCTGCTCTTCGAAGGTGCGGCGCATTTCTCCAGCCAGAGGTTCGCTGTATTCGCGGTACGCCATTTCGATGGCAACCGAGAAGGCGTGCCCGGCGCGCATGGAGCGCGAGATGAATTCCAGGCAATCGGGGAACTGTTCCTCGAAGCTGTTGACGCGGAGCCGCGCCTTGCGGCGCACGTACCACAAGGGGATCAGCCCCACTGCCGCGCCGGCGGCCAGGGCCACCAGCGGCTGGGTATTGCGGGTGACCGTGGTAGCCCCCAGGAAGCCGGCCAGGAACAGGGCGATCGAACGTTGCAGCAGTCCGGCGGGGCCCCACTTGAGCGCCGCCGTCTCTAGCAGACGGGTGGCCGCTTCGCGGAGCTTGAGGCCGTCCAGCAGCCGTCCCGTCAGCAATCCGCGCACTTGTCTGCCGGTCTCCATGAGGCGCGGCCGGCTACGGCCCGCGTCCTCTTTGTGGGCCGCGCGCGCGGCCAGGCGCCGCACCGCCAGCGCCGTGTCCCTCCGTTGCAGGCGTTGCCAGAGCAGGGTGTACGTCAACACCCCCGCGGCGGCCGCCACCAGGAAAAGGGTGAGCATTACAGGCCTCCCACTTCGACCATCTCGTCGAAGATCTCCGAGGGGAGGGTAAGGCCGGGAGCGAGCAGTGTCCCGTTGACCTCCGGCAGGATCCCGGTGGCGCAGAAGCGGCCGCGCACCGTGCCGTCCGGCGAGAGGCCGCGTTTTTCGAACACGAAAATGTCCTGCAGGGTCACGATGTCCACCTCCATGCCGGTGACTTCGGTGATGCTGGTCACGCGGCGCGAACCATCGCTCAAACGCGAGCACTGCACCAGGATATTGACCGCCGAGGCGATCTGCTGGCGCACCGCGGCCAGGTGCATGTTGGCATTGGCCAGCGTCACCATGACTTCGAGCCGCGAGACGGCGTCGCGCGGCGTGTTGGCATGCACCGTGGTCAGCGAGCCATCGTGGCCGGTATTCATGGCCTGCAACATGTCGAGGGCCTCCTCACCGCGCACCTCGCCCACGATGATGCGGTCCGGCCGCATGCGCAGGCTGTTGACCAGCAGTTGCCGCTGGCGCACCGCACCGTTGCCTTCGAGATTGGCCGGCCGGGTTTCGAGGCGGACCACGTGGGGCTGCTTCAATTGCAGTTCGGCGGCGTCCTCAATGGTCAGAATGCGATCCTTGGGAGAAATGAAAACGGAGAGCGCGTTCAGCAGGGTGGTCTTGCCGGCGCCGGTTCCGCCGGAGACAATGATGTTCAGCTTGGCCCTCACGGCGGCTTCCAGCAGGCGCATCATGCCGGGAGTCATGGCGCCCTTGGCCACCAGGTCGTCCGGCATCAACTTGTCGGTGCTGAAGCGGCGGATCGACAGCAAGGCCCCGTCCAACGCCAGCGGCGGGATGATGGCGTTGACGCGCGAGCCGTCGGCCAGGCGGGCATCCACCATGGGGTTGGATTCGTCCACCCGGCGGCCTACCTGGGAGACGATCTTGTCGATGATACGCAGCAAATGCCCCTCGTCGTGAAAACGCACGTTGGTCAGTTCCAGGATTCCCTTGCGCTCCACGTAGACTTGCTTGTGGCCGTTCACCAGGATGTCGGAGATGGTCGGGTCCTGCAGCAGGGGCTCGAGCGGCCCCAGCCCGAAGACCTCGTCGAGAACTTCGTCGCAAATCTGCTGTTTTTCGACCGCGCTCAGCAGGGTCGGCTCGCCATCGATCAGCGAAATCAACGCCTG
>JAPKZC010000414.1 GCA_026394025.1 Candidatus Solibacter sp. | reverse complement strand
AAGTAGGAATAAGATTTCCGTCTTCCACTGATACTTCACCGAAGCCGGGGCCACCACCAGCACGCGAGCGATTCCGCGGCGCCGCCGCAGTAGTTCCGCCGCGGCCAGGGCCTGCACCGTCTTGCCCAATCCCATATCGTCTGCCAGGACCACTCGGCCTCGGGAGGCGGCGAAAATGGCGCCCTGCGTCTGGTAGGGCAGTAGTTTGGTCTTGAGCACTCCATTCAGTGGGTCTTGTCCACGCCGAAGTTTCCCGAGGAGTTGCCGTTCCCAAGCCAGTCCTTCCGAAATCTCGTTCTCGCGATCCACATATTCGAGAACATCGCTGTAGATTACCGCGTCCTGATCGGCACTACGAAACCCCTCCAATACACGATGAAAGCTGGGAAAGTGCTCGCGGCGCAACAATCCTGCTGAATCGAAGTACTCTTCGGCGATGGAGCGCAGCGCGGGCGGCGGCGAGGCTGGCATCCGCAACCGGATCTCAATGGTCTCTCCATATTGCAGCGAGATGGAAGAGCGGGTGCGCGCATAACCCTTTCGATCGAGTGCGGCGCCGTGCCGGCGACGAAGCCGCAGAAGCAGCGCTTCGATGTGCTTGCACGTTCCCAACGTATTGACGCGGAAGTCCGGACACGAGCAGTAGTTTTCGAATAGCCCTGGCCCGCGCATTGCCAGCCGGTAGGTTTTTCCGCTGGCGGACTGCACGCTATAGTCGCCGTACGGCGCTCCCGTGGGCCGTTTCAGGATTTTGGCGATCGTGCCGGCCGCCCGCTCCCGCCGCTCGGAAATCTGCTGCTCGATCAACATGCCGGAGGATCCTCCTGCTTCAGACTAACGAGTCAGAATAGCAGGGTGCCGGCAGACGAGTGTCCGCCGAATTGTCCAACGCAAGATGATACTGAAACGCGCGTTGATTCCAATACAAGATGATCCTGAAAATGGAGGTGGATTGACGGGCGAGCTGCGACCGAATGCACGTACATATGCAGAACGCCGAGACATTGAATTCCGATCAGATCAGTCAGTTTTTGAAACTGGGCGACACCCTCGAATTTGCCGGACAGAGCCGCGCCGAAAGGTACGCGTTTGCGGAGCAATTGCTGGTCGTGCAAGAGTATGCACGGCAAGGCAAGAAGCAGCGCGGCGCCATCCGCGCCTACCTGAGCAAAATGACCGGATTGAGCCTGCCGCAGACCGCGCGGCTGATCCGGATGTACATCGAAACCGGAGCCGTCGAGTTGCGAGGGTACCGGCGCCACCAGTTCGCCAGCAAGTACAGCGACGGCGATGTGCGTCTGCTGGCGGCGGTGGATCGTGCGCACGAGCGGCTGAGCGGACCGGCAACCGTGCTGCATTCTGCGGCGCGAATACGAGCGGTTCGGCAAGCGGGAATATGCGCGTCTGGCAGAGATCTCGGTGTCGCATCTGTACAATCTGCGCAACGGCCCGCTGTATCGCAAGCAGGCCGCGGTATACCTGCCTACGCGGCCCACACCGGTATCCATCGGGGAGCGCCGCAAGCCGGACCCACAGGGGCGGCCGGGCTTTCTGCGCATCGATACGGTGGGACGGCAACAAGGGGGTGTATCACATCAATGCGGTGGATACGGTTAAACAGTGGCAGGTGGTGGGATGCGCGAGCAAGATCAGCGAAGCGTTTCTGCTTCCGGTGCTGGAAGCGATCCTCCATCAGTTTCCCTTTGTGATTCTGGGTCTGCACGCCGACAACGGCTCGGAGTTCATCAACTACACGGTAGCCAGGCCGTTGGAGAAGATGCTGGCGGAGTTCACCAAGAGCCGGGCCAATCGCAGTCAGGACAATGCGCTGGCGGAAGGCAAGAACGGCGCGATCGTACGCAAGCACATCGGGTACCGGATCGCGGCGAAAATCCAATGGAATGAGGTGGAAACTAGGAATCATGCACGCGCAACAGATTCCAGCGGATAGGCAAGAAATAGGCAAACTGGAAGGAGTCCGGGCAACAGAATCGACGCATGTTGTTGAATCATAACAACATATCAACAGCCGCCCACTTCGCGCGTACCCGAAGGGGGGCTTCGTCCGTAACCCACTGATTCTATTGGCTCCCCAAGTGAAACAAAGGGTATTTGACGATTCAGAGACACCGGCAAAACTATTGATTCTAAATGGGCTACTCAAATTGCCCTAAAGCCGCCATCTCCGTTTTGGAACGTGTAGCACATGGCTGCCATCTTCGCGCCCGAAACGGACTCTGACCGCCGCGCCGGCCGGAAACCGCGGAGACAGAGACGGTTCCAGGCCTCGACCGCGACCTTCGCGTCCCAGCCGGTTAGCAGGGCGTGGAGAACGCGGAGGGTTCCGGTTAACAGGCGGAGATGCAAGTAAACCGCACACGATGCCCAAGCCAGCCAAGCCATGGCTCTCTCTCCCTATCGGCCTCGGAGTCGGCCATAATGAACGTATGCGACAGGTTCTCATCTATCGCGGGGAAGATGGCTTCTGGATCGCCGAGTGCCCCAGCCTGCCTGGCTGCGTCACCCAAGGCGAAACGCAGGATGCCGCGCTGGCCAACATCAAGGAAGCCGTCCAGGCGTACGTGGGTGCCCTGGAAGTCGACAACTTGCCGGTCCCTCAAGAACATTTCGACGCCCGCCTCGTTACCGTGTGACGCACCTCCCCGTCATCTCCGGCAGGGACTGTGTCCGAGCCCTTGGATCGCGGCACCCTGCGATCCATTTTTCGTTCGGCGGATCTGACTCCAGAACAGTTCCGCGCGCTCCTGTAATGGGTGAAACTCCAGTTTGTGCGGCCTGGGTCCGGCTTGCGGTATGATCATACCAGGAGTATGAAATGGCTAGCGTGGATCGTGTAACCGTCACCTTGCCCAATGACCTCGTGAGGGACATCGACCGGCGGGAGAAGAACCGCAGCAAGTTCGTCGCGGAGGCCGTCCGCAACGAACTTGGTCGCCGTCGTCGCGACGAGCTTCGTCGGTCGCTGCACAATCCCCACCCCGAGAGCGCTGAACTCGCCGAGCAGGGACTTGAGGAGTGGACGCGCGGCTTGCCCGAGGAAGATACCGGGGCACTCGTCGACAGCAACGCTGGCAGGCCGGTTCGGTGGGTCTCCGGCGAAGGCTGGGTGGAGGGGCGCGAGTGAAGCTCGGCCGCGGCGCCGTTGTCGTCGTAGAACTCGATCCCACTGTCGGACACGAACAGCGTGGCGTCAGACCCTGCATCATCGTGAGCGATCCAGACGTCATCGGCGACCAGCGCTTTCCACTTGTTTGCGTGGTGCCTGTTACGGGCACTCCGGGTGAGGGACTTCTGTATCCGCCGCTGGCGCCGGGCAAAAGCGGCCTCGCGAAGAGGTCCTTCGCGCTGATCGACCACCTGCGATCTGTTGACAAGCGGCGGGTCCGGAGCGTGTTCGGCGAACTTGCGCGTGAAGAAATCGCCGCGATCGATGACGGGTTGACGGTCTTCCTCGGCCTCGGCAACCCGCTTCATGGCACCGACGCGCCACCCGTCCGGTGATTGGCCTCTTGGCTGCGCGAAAGCGCCATTCACAGAATGTCGGCGAAGTAGGTTGCCACTACCGGCGTGTGTCCTTCTTGGGGCGGCCGTACAGGTAATGGTTGTGTTGATCGGCCAGATCGGTGGGCAGCGCGTCGCTGTCAACCGCATTGGCGGCGATCGACCAGCACTTTGCTACCGTACAAGCCGACGTAGGTATCCAGAATAGCCTGATCTGACTTTCCTGCCGCCACCCACTTGGCGATTTCTGCCGCCACCCACTTGGCGATTTCCAATCGCATCTTGACCGCGATCTCGCTCTGATGGACGGCGAAAGATTTCGTGTAGCAGCTAGGCGCCAGAACCGCATGTTCCAAGCGGTCGACTCTCGCCTGCGGCTGTTCCGCCGTCTGCGCAAGCGTCAGGAGCGGCAATAGAGCCAGGAACAATATTGGGGTAAGTCTTGAGATCATGATCTCCTCGATGAACCAGTGACGGAGGCAGCCCAGAGTCTCCAGGCAACCGGAGTTATTGCCAGAACGGGGTGCCGGAAGCCATTTTGGCGACCATCAACGCACAGCCTCCTCATATCGATGGGAGACGAACTCCCAGTTGATGACCTGCAGAATCGCCTTGAGGTAGTCCGCGCGACGGTTCTGGTATTTGAGGTAGTAGGCGTGCTCCCACACGTCGATGCCCAGCAGAGGACGTTTCCCGGCGAGCGATGGACTGTCCTGGTTGGGGGCGGAGTCCAGGACGAGGTTCTTTCCCTGATCCACGGGCAGCCATGCCCAACCGCTTCCGAAAACGCCCAGCGAGGCGGCCTGGAGCCTTTCCTCGAACTTGTCCCGGCCGCCGAACGATCGTTGCAAAGCCGCCGCGAGGCTTCCCGACGGGTTGCCGCTCTTGGATGCCGGACAGAGAGTCTGCCAGAACAGCGAGTGATTGGCGTGCCCGCCCCCTTGGTTTCTGACCTGCGTCCGAATGGCCGCGGGCAGTGTGTCCAGTCGCTGCAGCAACTCTTCGACACTCAGCTTGGATAGCGCGGCGTCGGCTCCAACGGCCTTATTGAGGTTGTCAACGTAAGCCTGGTGGTGCTTGTCGTGGTGTATCTGCATCGTCTGCGCGTCGATGTACGGCTCCAGCGCGTCGAAGGCGTAGGGCAGCTTCGGTAGGGTGAAGGGAGGCTCGGCGGCCGCAGCCGCGGCTGCGGCCGTGCCGAGTGCTGCAAGTTCAAGTAGTGTTCGTCGCGTCATTACGGTTGTTCCTTTCTATTCCTTTCTATTCCTTTCTCTTGGTACTCAGTCGTTGCCGCTCTTCCGTGAACTGGCGGCGTTCGCGTCTATCAAAGCTAAAACTTCCCCGAGTCGACCTTGGTGACTATCTCCGGTGTGACTTCGTCGTAACGCAGAATGCGCTTGCCTTTGTGGTCCTTGAGGAAGTCTTCGGCATCGGCCCTGGTGGCGAGCGGCACCAATTCCAGGCCCATCGGTCCCATGACGTCCGATCCCATCACGTAAAGGGCTTTTCCTGCCTCGATCTTTTCGAGACTGTAGAAGTCGGTGACGACGATGAGCTTGATGTCCTTACGTTGGTAGCTGGGCGCATATTTCGGCAAGGATTGTAGGAACTTGAACATGTCCTTGGCGCCGTCGAAGTGGTGAGCATGACCGTTCTTCCAGACCACGGTGGCAATCCAGTTCGGGTATTTTGAGACGATCATGCCGCAAACCGGGCAGAGATCCATCTGTCCGGGCTGGGGCACGGACAGTGGAACTCCGTCGGCGGCCAAATCGGCCTGCGGCGCCGCCCAAAGCACCAGTAGAATAGCAGCGGAGGCAAGTCGCATCACTTATCCTGCTTCTCCTGGGCACGTTTGAGCCGCTCCTCGCGAGTCTTGCGGCTGGTGGCCACAGACTCCGCAATGTCCGTAAAGGCGGCAAGCAGGGCCTTGTCGAAATCGAATATTTCCCCGCCGTTGGCGACGCGCGAAGCCTCGGCCGCTTCCGTGGTGCTGTAGGCCACTTTGCTGCGCCTGGTCATCACGCCCCGGATCGAGCTACCGACAAGGAAACTCGCCTTCTCCGCATCCACCAGGGGCTTGACCTCGGCCGGTGAGGCGTTGTCGCCGACCCATATGGCTTTCGTCCCGCGCCCCACGTTGATGGTCAGGCTGGTGGCGGCGCAGCGGATCGAACAAACGCCTTCTGCCAGTCCGTCGCTGTAATGGAGCAGCATGCGGGAATGGTGAAACCGAGCGCGATCCATCCCGCAGTAGTTGCACTTCGGGTACTTTTCGATGTCATTTACCTGCGGCTCGGGATCGGCTGGTTTCTTGGCCACCGCCTGGGTCGGCATGCCGCTCATGCCGCCGGCCTGTTGCGCCCGGAGCGCGGTCGATGCCAGGGCGCCGGCGGCGGCAGTGGCAAGCGAAGTCTTGATTAGATCGCGTCGTTTCATAGGGAACCTCCTGGAATTGTGCTGAGCATGACGAGCGCCTCACGTGCGAACGTGAAATGCGCCCACTTGTGATCGATGAGAATCAGGTTGGAGTGGAGAACAATGAACGTGGCAATGGCGGCGACCAGCGCAAAGCCTCCGGCTGCTACACCTGAGAGCCGGGCCGACACCAGCGGGACGATATCCCGCAGGCTCGTCACCGCGGCGAAGGGCTGCACAGCGCCGACCCCCAGGCCGCAGGCCGTGGCCAGGAAAAGCGGTATGTAGAGCAGGTAGCCTTGATATCCATATTCCGCCTTGAGTACGCAGAAGGGGCAGTGGTGGTGCGGATGCTCGTAGACGTAAAGGGACAGGAAGGAGAGGATGCCCGCGATGGCGGTGACGAATGCCATCAGGCTGGTGAGCGCGACCGCATAGCCACCGCGCCTTCGCGCCGCGGTGTAGGTGGCTGCGGTCACCGCCAGCAGAAGCGCGCCATAGAAGACGATCATGGACTGCAAGGGCGGCAGGGCGGCAAGGTCGCCCGAGAGCCCCTTGGCATCGCCGGAGAAAACCCTGGCGCAACACGATGTGAGAACGTCGGCCTTGAGCCCGAGAAAATACTGCAACTCCAGCGCGAACGTCGCCACCAACGCCGGCGCCATGCCCAACAGCAGTGCGTATTTGATGCGAACCAGCGGATAGTCCGGAGCCTGAATGTCGACGTGGTTTATTGCCAACCACATGGCGGCGACGAAGAACACCGCCATCTGGGCGATCAGCGCCGGAAAACCATAAGTACTGACGTTGAAGGCGCCCGCCGCGCACATGGCGCCGACGAACATTGGCGCCATCTTGTCGGCATTGAAAACAAAAAGCAGCAGAGCCAATAGCTGAGTGGCCAGGACACTAGTAAGGAGCACCGAGATCAGGTAAGTACGCCGCTCCAGGGTCAACTGCCGCTGGCTGCCGCTCGTAATGTCCCAGTGACGGATGACGTCGATAGCAAATGGCGTGACTCCAAGGAGCATCGCGACGTTGGCCGCCGAAGCCAGCAAGAGTGCGAGAATCGCGGGCCGGAACAGCATCAGAGGTCCCCTACGATGCGGCCGTCGCGTAGCTTCACGACGCGCTGCACCACCGACGATTCGATGACCATCGGGTCGTGGCTGCTCAACAAAACGGTTCGCCCCTCTGCCGCCAGGGTTTCGAGAATATCGAGGAACCCCTTCGACAGCGCCGTGTCGAGGTTGGCGGTGGGCTCGTCGGCAACCAGCACTTTCGGGTCGTTGATCAGGGCGCGGGCGATGGCGACACGCTGCTGTTCGCCCCCCGATAGCCATTCCACGCGTGCCGTGCGGCGGTGGCTGAGTTGGAGCGAGTCCAACAGGAATTCGGCACGCTGCTTTAGCGCACGCCACTCACCACCGAGCGGATACGCCGGCAGCATGACGTTCTCCAAGGCCGACATTCCCCGGATCAGATTGAACTGCTGGAAGATGAAACCGAAAGTGCGGCGCCGGATCTGCGTCAGGAAACGCTCCGGGAGACCGGAAATGTCGCGATCCTCGAGCCGCACGCGACCCGCAGTGGGGCGCGCCAGGCAACCCACCACGGTCAGCAGTGTGGTCTTGCCGGATCCGCTAGGACCGAAAAACGCCGTCACCTGCTGCGACGGAATGGTCAGGTCGATGCCATTGAGCGCCCAGTACTCGTTGTGGCGTCCCTGGTTGAAAGCTTTGCGAATGCCGGAAAGTTCGATCATAGTTAGCCGCGCATTATGGAATCGGGATCGGTGATGGCGGCGCGCCAGATGGGCACGATGGTCGCCATCGCGTAAGGGAAAACGGTGAAGAAGAACAGCGTCGCGATCTGAACGCCATCCACCACCGGGACGAGTTCAAATTGCGGATACAGCACCGACCAGCCTTTCAACACTGGCTCAAAAAGCACCGATGAGAAGCGGAACACGTGCAGATACGCGGCGACGTACCCCAGCAGAAACGCGGTCAGCGAGATCAGAGCGCCTTCCCAGAACTTCATCCGGATCACGTCGCCGGTTTCCCAGCCGATAGCCTTGAGAATGCCGATCTCGCGCTTCTCATCGGCCGAGAGCCCGATGTAAACCATCAAAAACAGCGCTTCTCATCGGCCGAGAGCCCCGACGCCTTTTCCAGGGCGAAGATTGCGAACGCGAGAACGGCCCCGGACAGCAGCACCAGAACGATGCCCTCCCGCCAGTTGAAGATGGATTCGTAGGTGCGCAGCATTTCCTCGCGCAGGATGGTTCGCGAGTCGGGCAGCCGGCCAGCCAACTTCGCGGCGATGTTGCGCAGTTCCAGTGGATTGGCCACGGAGAGGGCGATGTCCGTGTATTGGCCGGCCGGATAGTCGAAGAAGGTGCGAAAGTCCGGCTCGCTCATCAGCACCAGGTCGGCGGTGACCAGTTGCGACTCATGCGGAAAGATGTTCGTCACCGTGAACGAAAATGGCTTCCCGGAGTAGCCCTGGAAGAACATCTGGGCGTTGACCGTGAGTCCGAGGCCTCGCGCCACCGCCGCGCCGACCGCAATACTGCCCGGCGCGGCCATGGTTGCCGCATCGGCTGGCGGCACCATGACCGTATAGTTGGCCTTGCGCAAGGGATCGTAGTAATAGCCCCACAGCCTGCCTTCTTTCTTCTGCACGCCGCGCAAGTTGCCGATCTTGTCAAGGTAGCTGGCGGGCATCAGGTCATGACGGCCGGCCACCATGCGCTGCACGATCACGTCGGGCGAGTGCGCCAGCACCTGCGCCGCATCCCGCCGCAGCGCATGGGTGAAGAGCATCACCGAGGCCAGCAGGAACACGATCGCTGTGTAGATGAGCAGCAGGCCAAGGTTCTTCACCTTGCGCCGCGCCAATGACGATAGCGTGAAGTCAATCAGGTATTTCTGTTTTTCGATCCAGGTTCGCATGGTCTGTGGTGAGTGCCCGTGGTGGCGCTACAAGGGAACCGCTTGGGAAGTGCTCGGAAGCAACGGGATGGTCCTGAAACGCGCTATGCAGGTCGGCCTGCGAGAGATGGCGGGTGTAGCGCGCTTCGGTGAACAGACAGAGGTCGGTCAGTTCAAGCCGCGCCGCCAGTTCACTTTCCTCGACCAGTCCCGGAACACGCTGGCCGCGCAGCCAGGCGGCGTCGGCAAACGTCAACAGGAATAGCCCGCCCGCCAGGCCAAGGAAGGCCAGCGCACGATGGGAGTTTCTGGCAAACATTGATTTCAGCAGATTCATCTCTTCGTAACGTAGAAGTCGAATATCCGATCCTCGCCTTTTTTGAAGACGTGCCATTTCGTCGCCGGCTGGTTGAATCGGCAGCGACAGCAAACGAGTGCCAACCAGGTCCCGCACGCCGACCCGCACGGAGAGACTACGCCCCGAATCGAGGTTCGGACTACGGGCCGACAGTGCGGGCGTGCAGGTGGTCCCGTGCAGCTACAAGGTGAGAGTAAGGCTAGACGTTGGGAGGCGGGCGTTCGAAGAGCGCGAAAGCGGTGTCAGAAGAGTCACGCGGCGAGACCGGCGAAATCCGCACGTGCGACAACGGGAGGGCGGGGCTGCCCTTGATCGGAGCCGCGGCCAGACTCGCCGCAGCAGTTCCAGGCATCGCCTGGGCACTTCGACGCGCCAACCCAGCTTGGGCCATCGTGGCGAGCGTGCTTGTCCGATTTTCCGCAGCAGCAAACCTTGGACCGTTTGCAGCATTGCATACCGCAACTTGGCCCCTGGCTCGCAGCGAGCAGCAGAAACCCGAAACCATACGGGATCAGGAGAAAAAGGAGTACAAAACCCGAGGCGGCAGAGCGCCATCCCGGCAGGAGCGTGGCGAGAAAAGAGGCCCATCGAAGGCCTTTCTCGGGTCGTCGCCAGCGCTGTCCCTCCAAGCCGAACGTCTCCTTGATGGGAGTCTAGCACACAGGGGCGAAGCCCCCGTCCCTCCGGAATGTATGCCGGCCTCCCGCCCGCCACCGCCCCCGGTCCGCACGACCTTCGGCGCAGGCAGTACCGGCAAGGGACTTCGCCGATTGGTGCAACCGCGGATCGTGCACCCGCGGATCGTTGCAGGGGCATGCCAGTGGTGCTACGATTGTTCCGTTCGTACTACTGACGCCAAGGCGGGGACCGCACGTCGAGTTCAGCCAGCATCGAGCCCTCCGGATGATGGCGCAGTCAGCCGGCGCATAGAGGTTCCTCCAAGAAGGTGATTGTGAGAAATATCTCATCCCGACTCCGCTCGATCCTGCCCCTTTTCTTACTTCTGGCCGTCGTGCCGCTTTCCTCCCAGATGTCAGGTCCGAAACCCTTGACACGGTCGCTGGACTGCCCGTCAGGCGATTGCCCACTGCTGCAGGGCGCGCCACAGACAACCGGCATGCGTAGTGGATTTGTGCGCCTCAAACCCGGTGCGACGGTTGGCTGGCACACGACGGGCAAGAACGAGGAAGCATTGGTCATTCTTCACGGCCAGGGTGAGGCGCTAATCGACGGACAGGCCAAGCGGACGTTCGTCGCCCCGGCTTTCGCCTATATCCCGCCAGCAACACGGCACAATGTGTCCAACACAGGCAAGGACCTGCTCGAATACGTCTACGTGGTCGCGCCGGCAAAGCTGTGCGATGAGGCCAAGTAGAGGCCTACGCTCAGCGCATGGACGAAGGCGGCGCGTCGAGAGTCAGCACTCGCGACGCGATATTGCCGGCGATTGCCGCATCATGAGTCACTAACACCAGAGCGCACCCCAAGTCCGCAAGGCACTCCGCCAACAGGTCAATGGTTTCCTGTTGTGTGATCGGGTCGAGGCGCGAAGTCGGCTCATCCGCCACCAGTAGGACTGGCTGCAGGAGTAGCACCCTGACCAATGCGATCCGCTGCAATTCTCCGCTCGAAACCTGATCGGGGAGCGGCCACCTCGGCTTGCCGATCCAAACAGCAGGAACGGGCGCGATTGCCAACGTTGACGGCTCTCCTTTCCGCCGATTTCAGGCAAGATCGTAGCGATCGAGGTTCATCACCTTGCTCCACGCAGCCACGAAGTCTCTTACGAACTTCTCCTTCGAGTCGTCACATGCATAAACTTCCGCGATTGCTCGGAGCTGAGGGTTCGAACCGAGGACAAGGTCAACACGTGTACCGGTCCACTTGATTTCACCCGTCGCGCGGTCGCGCCCTTCAAACACGTCCTTGGCGTCAGATGTCGCCTTCCACTCCGTTCCCATATCGAGCAGGTTCACGAAGAAATCGTTGGTCAACGTCTCCGGCCGCTTGGTGAAGACTCCATGCTGGGTCTGACCGAAATTGGTGTTCAGGACGCGCAGTCCGCCAATGAGAACCGTCATCTCCGGCGCGGTCAGGGTTAGCAGTTGCGCACGGTCGACCAGGAAATGCTCAGCCGCTACGGAGTACTTGCCCTTGAGGTAGTTGCGGAATCCATCGGCGACCGGCTCCAGCACGGCGAAGGACTCCACATCGGTCTGCGCCTGCGAGGCGTCCATGCGTCCCGGCTTGAAGGGCACCGTCACGGTGTGACCAGCCTTCTTCGCGGCCTGCTCGACACCGACGCAACCAGCCAAAACGATCAGGTCAGCGAGCGAGACCTTCTTGCCGCCGGACTGCGCACCGTTGAACTCGCTCTGGATACCCTCGAGGACTTGCAGCACTCTTGCCAGTCGTGCGGGCTGGTTGACTTCCCAGTCCTTCTGCGGCACCAGACGGATATGGGCGCCGTTCGCGCCGCCGCGCTTGTCGGAGCCACGGAAGGTGGACGCCGACCCCCAAGCGGTCGAAACCAGTTGCGAGATGGACAGCCCCGAAGCCAGGATCTTGCCCTTGAGGGCGGCGATGTCCTGCTCATCGATCAACGCGTGATTGACCGCCGGGATGGGGTCCTGCCAGATGAGCTCTTCGGTTGGAACCTCCGGGCCGAGATAGCGCGCGCCCGGGCCCATGTCGCGGTGGGTCAGCTTGAACCAAGCCCGGGCGAATGCGTCCGCGAACTGATCCGGATCTTCGAGGAAGCGCCTCGAAACCTTTTCGTAGGCCGGGTCGAAGCGCAAGGCCAGGTCCGTGGTCAGCATGGTCGGCACGCGGCGTTTGGACGGATCGTGGGCATCCGGAACCGTGCCCTCGCCCGCACCATTCTTGGGCTGCCACTGCTGCGCGCCAGCAGGGATCTTCGTCAACTCCCATTCGTAGCCGAACAGGTGCTCGAAGAAGTCGTTGCTCCACTTCGTCGGCGTCTTGGTCCAGGTGACTTCCAGGCCGCTGGTGATGGTGTCGCCGCCTTTGCCCGTGCCGAAGCGGCTCTTCCAACCGAGACCTTGCTCCTCGAC
>JAPKZC010000610.1 GCA_026394025.1 Candidatus Solibacter sp. | reverse complement strand
CTCATGATTACAGACATCCACAGCGAAGACCGTGAGGTTCAGGAAGGCTTCGCCAATCATCTGCGCGACGTCCTTGGCTGGGAGAGCATCTACGCTCACAACGAGGAAACATTCGGCCCCAACGGCACGCTCGGACGGGCGAATGAGCGCGAAGCGGTGCTGGTGCGCGACCTGCGGGCCGCCGTGGATCGGCTCAATCCCGATCTCCCGCAATCCGCCCGGCATCAGGCCGTCGAAAAGCTCACGCGGGTGGATTTCTCCCGCTCGCTCATCCAGCAGAACAGGGATTTCCACGACTTCATCCGCAATGGCGTGCCCGTGGACTGGCGCGATGCCGCCGGGCAACCGCACCATGCCCGCGCCAGATTGATCGATTTCAGTAACGCGGCCAACAACCGCTTTCTCGCCGTGCGGGAGCTGAAGATCCAAGGCTTGCGCGTGCCGCACTATGGCACCCGTGCGGACCTTGTCTGTTTCGTCAATGGCCTGCCGCTCGTGTTCATCGAACTCAAGGCGGTGTATCTCAACATGCGGGCGGGATACGACAACAACCTGACTTGGTATCTCGACCCGAACGTCGTCCCCCACGCCTTCCACCACAACGCTTTTCTTATCGTCAGCAATGGCGAACGCGCCCGCTACGGTTCGATCACGAGCAAGTGGGAACATTTTGCCGAGTGGAAGCGAAACGACGAGAAGGAGAAAGGCAGCGTCGAAGCTGAAGTGTTGCTCAACGGCATGCTAGCCAAGGAACGATTGCTCGATCTGGTGGAGAATTTCATCCTCTTCGACGACAGCCGGCCCGGCGGCACACGCAAAATCGTGGCCCGCAACCACCAGGTGCTCGGAGTGAACCTGGCGGTTAGTTCGGTGGAGCGGCAGGAGGAATTGAAGCTGATTTATCCGGCTGAAAGCCGCATCGTCCGCTATGAAGCAGGCAAGACGAAAACCGCAACCGCCATGGTTGCGGAAAAATCGAGCGAAGACGCACGCGAAACGGAAATCATCACCCTCACCGATGCCATCAACGAGGTTCCTCTCGTTCAACGCGCCCACCCGGACCTCGGGCGGCTCGGTGTCTTCTGGCAAACGCAGGGCAGCGGCAAGTCCTACTCCATGGTCATGTTCGCCGAAAAGGTGCGCCGCCGTGTGCCCGGCAACTTCACTTTCGTCGTCATGACAGATCGCGAGGATCTCGATGATCAGATTTGGCGGACATTCGTCGGCTGCGGAATGGTGGACCCGAAGACGACGCCCCGCGCCAGCTCGGGGAAGGATCTCAAGGCCGCGCTGCAACAAAACCACAGCTTCGTGTTCTCCCTGATCCATAAGTTCAATCAGCCGGTGAACGAGGATGATCCTTACAGCAAGCGGGACGACATCATCGTGATGTCCGACGAAGCCCATCGGACCCAGGCGGGCAGGTTCGCCCGCAACATGCGCCTGGCGCTGCCGAACGCGTCGTTTCTCGGTTTTACCGGCACGCCGCTTTTCAAGCACGACCACCTGACCAAGCGCATTTTCGGCGGCTACGTCTCGCGCTACGACTTCAAGCGGGCGGAAGAAGACAAGAGCACGGTCAAGCTGGTTTACGAAAGCCGTGGCGAGAAACTCGGTATCGCCAAGCTCGATTTGAATGATCGCATCGCGGAGAAAATCGAGCAGGCTGGGCTGGACGCGGATCAGGAGGCTTTGCTGGAGAAGTTGTTAGGTAAGGATTACGAGGTAGTCACCGCCCCCGACCGGCTCGACAAACTGGCTGATGATTTCGTAGAGCATTGCACGGAGCGCTGGCAGTGTGGCAAGTCCATGTTGGTCTGCATCGACAAGATTACCTGTGCGCGGATGTTGGAGCGCGTCCGCACGCGTTGGAATGCCAAGCTGGCAACTTTGCAGGCGCTCATCCCCTCGAAAGAATCGGAACTCGCCGCGAGCGCTGATGAGGAGGAACGCGAGAAACTAACCAAAGAGCTTGAGCACCTGCGCGGGCAGGCGCAATGGATGGAAAGCACCATCATCGAGATCATCATCAGCGAGGCACAAAACGAAGTGCG
>JAPKZC010000645.1 GCA_026394025.1 Candidatus Solibacter sp. | reverse complement strand
TCGGCGGCGGCGGTGGCGGTCACGGTAACCTTGGCGGTGACGGTGATGGTGGCCGGGGCGGTGTAGACGCCGGTCTGATCGATGCTGCCGGTGGCGGGCGTAATGCTCCAGATGACGGCGTTGCTGGCGGCATTGGCGACGGTAGCGCCGAACTGCTGGGCCTGGCCCGGGGCCAGCGTCACCGCGGTGGGGGTGACCGTGACGGAGACGGTGGGGGCGGGCGTGAGGGTGATTTTGGCGGTGCCGGACACGGTGTCGTCGGCCGAACTGGTGGCGGTTACGGTGACGGTCTGCGTGCTGGCGATTGAGCCGGGCGCGACGTAGAGGCCGTTCTGGTCGATGCTGCCGGTTTGGGGGCTGATGCTCCAAACGTATCCGGCGCCTCCGCCGGTCGCCGAGAATTGCGTGGACCCGCCCGCCGCCAGGCTGACGGTGCCCGGAGTCACCACGATCGACGACGGGGTAAGTTGAATGGTGACGGATGCCTTGGCATTGGAATCCTGTATGGAAGTAGCCGTGATCGTAACCGTCGTTCGACTGGTAATCGTCGCGGGAGCGGCGTAGTTGTTGATGCTGGTACCGTTGCTACCGGCGGCGCTGCCGGATCCGAGCGTCCCCACCGGCGGACTGTAGGACCAGGCGACACCCAGGTTGCCGCTGGGAGCCGTGCATAGGGCGGTCAGCGTGATGCCTTGTCCGGCGGCGGGCGTCAGGTTGCTGGTGCTCAGGGTCACCAGCACGGCGCCATGAAGAGCACTTGCCGCAAGCCAAAGCAGCGGCAGACGGAGGAGTAGCGAGGTAAACCGGTTTAGACGCACGGGTATCCTGTATCTTAATATGTTGCAAACCCCGCGGTCTAAGGAGAGTTGCGTTTCACGGTTTCCAGCCATGGTACGTTTATCTTGAGAGGCCCATATGGCCACACAGCCCAAAACATACATCACGCCGGAGCAATACCTCGAAATCGAACGTAAGGCGGAGTTCAAAAGCGAATACTACCAGGGCGAGATGTTCCTCATGTCCGGAGCGAGGGAACCCCACAATTTGATCGTTTGGAATCTGGCGGCTGAACTTCACCGGCAACTCCGGGCGAAACCCTGCCGGGCCTACATGAATGACATGCGCGTGCGCGTGAACGCCACCGGCCTGTACACCTACCCGGATGTCGCTGCCGTCTGCGGCGAACCGCAATTCCTCGATGAAACGCGCGATACGCTGCTCAATCCCAGCTTGATCGTCGAGGTACTTTCCCCCTCCACCGAGATCTACAACCGCATACGCAAGTTCGAGCATTACCGCTCCGTCGAGTCTGTCAGCGAGTACCTCATGTTAGCCTCGGAGCGCGTGAGCGCCGAGTTGTACACACGCCAGCCCGACGGCCGCTGGCTGCTCACTTTCGCCGGTAGCCTGGAAGACTCGCTCGATCTGCAATCCGTCGGGGTGCACCTGGCGCTCGCCGATTTGTACGAGAAGGTGGACCTCGCACCCCCAGCCACCCCCTGAGAAGTTGGCAGGTCGGAAGACCGCTCCCTCCGCGTGCCCCTGGTTCCCTCTGCGCAGCTTCACCGGGTCAAGGAGATTCTCGGTTCTACACGCTCACCCCGCAATCGCGTCGGCCAGGTGCGGCTGATAGGTGCAGCGCGGGTCTTCGGCCAGATAATCGCCGGTGAGGGCGTACGCGCGGGATCGCGATCCGCCGCAAATCTTCTGGTATTCGCAGATGCCGCACTTCCCTTCCCTCTGGGTGGTGTCGCGCAGCGTCTTGAAGAGTTCGCTGTTGCGGTAAACGTCGGTGAGCGACTGGTTGAGCACATTGCCGCCGCTGACCGGCAGGAAGCCGCTGGGGAAGATCTCGCCCTGGTGCGATACAAAGACGAAGCCCTTGCCGTCACTCACGCCGGCGGTGCGGAAGGCCACGCCCTTGGCCGCTTCGTTCTCCGTGGCGCCATGCTCGGCCCGGATGCGCTGCGCCACATACCGCCGATAGTGCATGGCCTCGGTGGTCTTGATCCCGAACGGGGCGGTCTTCGAAAGCTGGTACATGTACTCGAACACGTCTTCGTACTCGCTGGCCAGCAGGTCTTCGCTGGCCAGCGCGCGGCCGGTCACGATCAGGAAGAACAGGCTCCACATCTTGGAGCGCATTTCGCTGACGATATCGGCGATGGCAGGCAGGTGCCCCATGTTGCGCCGCGTCACGGTGGTCTGGAACTGGGTATCCAGGCCGATATCGCGGGCGTGCGCCAGGGCGAACATGGCGCGGTCGAACGTGCCGGGGATGCCGCGGAAATCGTCATGGGAAGCCGCATCGTGGCCGTCCACGCTGATCGCCATGCGGGTCACGCCGGCTTCCTTGAACTTGTCGATGGCGTCCGCCGTGAGCAATGGCGTAGCGCTGGGGGTGACGTTGGTGCGCAGGCCGATTTTGACGGAGTAACGAATCAGGTCGAAGAGGTCGGGCCGCTTCAGCGGGTCGCCGCCGGTGAACACCATCAGGGGTTCGCCGAAGGAACGGATTTCGTCCAGCAGGCGATACCCCTGTTCGGTGGTCAGTTCCGTGTCGCTCCGTTCAGACTGCGCGGAGGCGCGGCAGTGAACACAGGCGAGGTCGCAGGCTTGCGTGGCTTCCCAGATCACCAGCATCGGGGATTGGTCGAAGTTCATGGCTGTTCTCCGTTCCTAGATGAAAATGGTTTGCAATTAGTGTGCCACAGGTTGCCCAGTGAAAACAGGCAGGAAAGCCGACAGTTTTGGTCCTGTTTGTCCTTCCGTGGGGGATTTGGCGCAGGGCTCTGCGGCGCGGTGCCCAGTTACAATAGAGGCTCACTGTGAAACCGCGCGGAATCTTCATCACTTTCGAGGGCATGGACGGCAGCGGCAAGACCACCCAGATGCACCGGTTGGCGGAGCGGTTGCGTTCCATGGGGCGAACCATACTGGAAACCGCGGAGCCCGGCGGTCCGCCAATCGCCCAAAAAATCCGGCGGATTCTGCTCGATTCAGCCAACCAGGAACTGAGTCCGGCCACCGAGATCCTGCTCTATTTCGCCTCGCGCGCGCAAAACGTGGACCAGTGGATCGGGCCCGCCTTGGCGCGCGGCGAGATCGTGCTCTCGGACCGCTTCACCGATTCTTCGCTGGTCTACCAAGGGGTGGGACGCGGATTGGGCATCGACGCGGTCGGCGAACTGGAACGTATCGCGTGCCGCGGCCTGAAGCCGGATTTGACCATCCTGGTGGACGTGGATGCCGAGGCCAGTTTGGCGCGGGCGTGGGCTCGCAATGAGGCCCAACCGCACTGCGAGACGCGCATGGACGATCAGGCGATCGAGTTTCACCGCAAGGTGTACCAGGCATATCATGCGCTGGCGGCGGCGGAACCCGAACGCGTGAAACTGGTCAACGGGCGCGCCGCGATGGATGCGATCGAGCGTGAAGTGTGGAGCATTGTGAGCGCGCATGTTTGAGAATTTTTGGGGCAACCGGGCGGTCACCGAGTCGCTGGAGCAGATGCTCGCGGGGCAGCGCCTCTCGCAGACGCTCTTGTTTTCGGGGCGCGAAGGCGTCGGCAAGGCCACGCTGGCGCGGCGCATGGCGGCACGCCTGCTGGGGCACGCGGAGTTGATCGAGAAAGACGATCTCGCCCTCTCCGATAATCTGGACACCGTTGCAGCGCGAGAGAAGTGGACTGCGGAGAAGCGCAACGAAGATCCGCTCCAGTTCGCCACCCATCCGGATTTCGTCACCTTCGCCCCCGATGGTCCGCTGCGCCAGATCTCGATTCCGCAGACCCGCCTGCTAAAAGAAGCGGCTCAATATCTGCCTCACAAGGGCGCCCGGCGCGTGTTCCTGATCGACCACGTGGACCGCGCCAACGACCAGGCGGCCAACTCCCTCCTTAAGACGTTGGAAGAACCGCCCGATCACCTGATCCTGATCATGACGGCGCAGAACGCGTACGATTTGCTGCCCACCATCCGCTCGCGCGCGGTGCCGTTCTACTTTGCGCCGCTCGAGCCAGAGGAAATGCGGGCCTTCGTGCGGGCGCGCGCCCTGGATCAAGCGGAGCGGCGGATTGCGCTGGCCGCCGGCAGCCCGGGAATCGCCATGTCGCTCGATCTGGAGGCCTACGATAAGCGGCGCGCCGCCATGCTGGCGCTGCTGAAAGTTGCGGCGGGCGGCGCGCCGTTCGCCACGTGGGTGCCGATTGGCGAAGCCATCGGCCGCAGTAAGAGCG
>JAPKZC010000114.1 GCA_026394025.1 Candidatus Solibacter sp. | reverse complement strand
GCCTCGCTCCGGCTCCGCTACATGCACGAACGAGCAATTTACATGGTGAATTCCTTTCAATTCACAAGATCAGCCAGGCTTGGCCTGGTGTACCCAAGCTCGCAAACTCAACCCCGCTGGATAACGGGCAGAGATTGGCCGGATAAACGCGCAACTGGTCGAGGTGACTGTTGGGTGATCGCGGCACGCCGCGGCTCAGTTCCGATCAGCTGATTGGCATCCTGCGGCGTCACGGCTTTCAGTGGGTCGGACAGACCGGAAGCCATCAGAAATAGCGAAACCCGGCCACTGCGAAGCAGGTCATTGTGGCCCATCATCGCAGTCGCATTCTCCCGCTTGGCACTATCAGAGCGATCATCGAAGGTAGTGGTATTGCGCTCACCGAATGGTTGAAATGAGCCGCGAGCCTTCGGCCCTTTCATCTCTCCCGCCAATCGCCGATGTGGTAAGCCGCCATGCCGCCCTTCAGTGAACCGTATTGCGGCTAAGATGGTGAGTTCGGCATGATTCATCGTCTGGATCGACGCTCGTTCCTGCTCGCAGCCGCGGGCGGCAGCCTCGGCTCCCGATTGCGCGCCCAGGCGCCACCGAAGCTGCCCGTGTTCGCCGACGTCACGGCCTCGTCCGGGGTGAATTTCCGCTGCAACGCCAGCAAGACCCCGGAGAAATACCTCATCGAAACCATGGTGGGCGGCGTGGCCATGCTCGACTACGATGGCGATGGCCGGCTCGATCTCTTCTTCGTCAACGGCGCGGCCCTGGCGGAGAAGATGCCGGCGGGCAAGGAACCCGACAAGTCCGACCCGAAGTTTTGGAACCGTCTCTACCACAACAACGGGGACGGCACGTTCACCGATGTCACCGCGAAGGCTGGCGTCAAGGGCCATTCTTACGGGATGGGAGCGGCCGCCGGCGACTACGACAACGACGGCCGGCCGGACCGCTACGTCACCACCTACGGCCGCAACATTCTGTACCACAACAACGGGGACGGCACGTTCACCGATGTTACCGAAAAGGCCGGAGTGGCCGCGGGCGGCTGGTCCTCGGCCGCTTGCTGGGTCGATTACGATCGGGACGGGCGCCTGGACCTGATCGTCTCGCGCTACCTGCGGTGGGACATCCACCTCAACCCCTGGTGCGGGGACCGCAACGCGGGAATCCGCGCCTACTGCCACCCCGAGTTGTTTTCCCCGGTCACGCACCTCGTCTACCACAACAACGGGGACGGCACGTTCACCGACGTCACCGCCAAAGCCGGCCTCGGCAAATTGCCCGGCAACGGTCTGGGCATCGCGTTCAACGATTTCGACCGGGATGGCTGGCCCGATATCCTGGTCGCCAACGACAAGCTTCCGCAGCAACTCTTCCGTAACAACCACGACGGCACGTTCGCCGAGGCGGCGCTTGCCGCGGGTGTGGCCTACGACGAGGATGGCGCCACGTTCTCCGGCATGGGCGTGAATTTCGAGGACTACGACAACGACGGCTGGCCGGACATCTTCATCGGCGACCTGGCGAACCAGAGATACGCGCTGTACCGCAACCGCAAGGGAACTTTCGACTACGTTACTGGTGCGACCGGCCTCGGGAGCATCTCCGTGCGTCATTCGGGCTGGGGCACGGCGTTCGTCGATTACGACAACGACGGCTGGAAAGACCTGTTCGTGGCGCAAAGCCACGTCATGGACAACATCGAGCTCTCGCAGCCGGCGGTGCGGTATCTCGAGCCGCTGCTGATGCTGCGAAACGTGAAGGGGAAATTTGAGGACGTCTCCAAATTCTGCGGCCCCGCGTTCCAGAGGCCGATGGCCGCGCGCGGCGCCGCCTTCGGCGACCTCGACAACGATGGGTTCGTGGACGTCGTCTCGATACGGTGGGGACGGCGAGCAACCGCGATGGCATCGGCGCGCGCATCCGTTGCGTCTCGGACGCGGGTGTTGAGCAATGGGCGACGGTGAGCACCGCCGGCAGCTACCAATCTTCGAGCGACAAGCGCGTCCACTTCGGGCTGGGCGCGGCGAAGACCGTCAAGCTGCTGGAAATCGCCTGGCCCAGCGGCACGCAGCAGAAGCTGGAAAATCTCGCGGCGGACCGGATCTTGAGAGTGGTGGAGGAAAACACCTCCGGCCCGCGCGCCTAACCGTGATAGGCTGGCATCAGGCCCGGAGGCTTCGGATGGCTTCCGGATCTACGGCAGTTCCTTGACGGCCACGTTCCGGTAGCGGTGATACAGCCCCGGGCTGCACCGGTTGCCGCCATGTACCTGCACCGCGATCATCCCATCCTCAACGCCGCCCGGCAGGTGATTGGCCGTGTCCGTCCAGTCGGTGACCGGCGTC
>JAPKZC010001041.1 GCA_026394025.1 Candidatus Solibacter sp. | reverse complement strand
CTCTCCACCCAGACCGGCACGCCCATCTCCATCACCCCCGCCTGCACCATGTCGGGTGTCTCGGGCCTCGGCTGTTACGCCGACCGCACCAAGAGCGCCATCCTGCCCGACGGCCAGCAGACCATGGATCGCTGGTTCGACACTACCGCCTACGCCAATCCGGCCCCCTACTCCTTCGGCAGCGGCTCGCGCACCGAGCCGAATCTGCGCAACCCCGGGGCGTTCAGCTTCGACTCCGTCCTCAGCCGCTGGCAGCCTGTCAAGGAGCGCATGCGGTTGCAGTTTCGCGCCGAGTTCTACAACATCCTCAATCACCCCAACCTGGGTGCCCCCAGCACCGGCACAACGTCGTCGACTTTCGGCGTCATCACGTCGAAGAGCGGCAACCGCACCATGATTATGGCGCTGCGGCTGGAGTTTTAACGGAAAAGAGGGCTACATCATGCGCTGCCACATTCCCTTTGCCGCCATGCTGCTGGCATGCGGCGCCGCGTTTGCGGCCGCGCCGGGCGAGCCCGATCCTTCGACGCTCGATAAGAAGGTGCTGTTCGGATACCAGGGCTGGTTCAACTGCGCCGGCGACGGCGCGCCCGAGAATAACTGGCGCAGTTGGGCGCGCGGCGTGCCGGCCGCCGAGACCCTGACGGTGGACATGTACCCGGATTTCAGCGAGAGCGACCGCGACGAACTCTGCGCCGTGCCCGGCATGACGATCGGCGGCAAGCAGGCCTATCTCTCCTCCGCCTGGAATCCGAAGACGGTGGCCCGCCATTTCCGCTGGATGCAGGAATACGGTCTCGACGGCGTGCTCATCCAGCGCTTCGTCACCAACATCGCCCGCAAGCGCGCTTCGGGCGACGTGGTGCTGAAGAACATACTCAAGGCTCCAACCTCGCCACCTTCGCCGAGGAAATGCGCGAGGACTGGAAGTACCTGGTGGACGAACTGAAGATCACCGCGCATCCAGGATACCTGCACCACAACGGAAAAGCGGTGCTTTCCATATGGGGCCCAGGCCTCAAGGAAGACCGCCACGTGCCGCACGATCCAGCAGTGGCGCGGGAATTGATTGAGTGGTTTCGCTCCAAGGCGCCGGCCGCGTATCGCGTGACGTACATGGGCGGAACGCCGTCGCGCTGGCGTACCCTTACCAATGACACCCGCGAGGAATCCGGTTGGGCCGAGGCCTTCCGCACGATGGACGTGGTGCAGCCGTGGACGGTGGGCCGCTATCGTAACGCCGAGAGTGTGGACAAGTGGAAGGACGACATGATCGTCCCGGATCTCGCGCTGGCCGCAAAAAATCACCAGATTTATATGCCGGTGATTTTTCCCGGTTTCTCCTGGTACAACCTGAAGCGCGATTCGCCCAAGAACGCCATCCCTCGCAACCGTGGCGAGTTTCTTTGGCGGCAGGCATACAACGCCAAAGTGGCCGGCGCCACGGTGCTCAAGATCGCCATGTTCGATGAGGTGAATGAGGGCACGGCGATGTTCAAGATCGCGGCACGCCGCCAGGATGCCCCCGACCAAGGCTACTGGTTGACGTTGGACGCCGACGGAGCGAACCTACCCAGCGACTGGTATCTGCGACTGGCCGGCGAGATTACCCGCATGTTCCACGGGCAGATTCCTCCGCGCGCCGCGTTGCCGGAAAAGCCGGGCCCGCCATGGAAGGACTGAGCGGGGGTTGCGCACGTCGCATAACGGTAGCGCTGCCCGTCTGAAACCAAGAGCGGGCATATCGAACCATCCACACTCAAGAAGCAGCACGCGGCGGCTCTGGCGGCGTCCGGGGTGGTGCCGTTCGTTCTGTATACCCTCCGTCACAACTGCATTACGCGATGGGCGAAGCACATGGACCCGTTCACCCTTCACGTCCTGGCGGGCCACACCGACATGAACACAACGAAGCGATACGTTCACCCGAGCGATGCGGACATTCTCGAAGCAATGGAAAAGGTCCGGGGTGGGCACAAAACTGGGCACGACCCGAAAACCACGGATTCCGATGGTTCTCACGAATTGCAATCATTGAAGGGGAAGAGGTTAGTGTGGAGCCACCCGCCGGGATTGAACCGGCGACCTACTGATTACGAATCAGTCGCTCTACCAGCTGAGCTAGGGTGGCCTTGCGGGCAAAAACTGAAGCGGAGCGCGCGTTTCGGCAGACTCATCTGAGATGATAACACATGGTGATCCGTCGCCACCTCGCTGCGCCGATGGGCCCGATGGGCCTCGCGATCCTGGCTGCCTGCCGGACTATGGTCCCTCCCACCGCCATCGATCCCGCCTTGTCGGCGTGTGTACCCACGGCCACCGTGGCGCTCGCCGGCATCGACCTGGATCGACTCCGGGCATCGCCGCTCCATGCGAGACTCCCGCCCGGCGCGCAAGCGTTTCTGGCGCCGTTCGGTCACTCCCACTATGTTCTGATCGCCTCCGCCGGTGTGGAACTGCTCACCATTGCCCGCGGCGTTGTCCCTGGCGCCACTCAGTTCGCGCCCGAGCTGTCTCTGTCCGGCGCGGGCAACCTGATTGCAGCTGCCACGGCTGCGCACCCGCCGGCGGGCATTCTCGCCGCCGCCGAAGGGGTGGCCGCCGCCAGCCCCATTTGGATCGCCGTTCGCGGCGGAAGTGCGCTTCCGCTGGAGGGCAACCTGGCGAATGTGAACAATCTGCTGCGCGGTGCGGAGTACGTTACGCTGGCCGGGCAACCCGGCGAGCCGACGGAACTCGAACTGGTGGCACGATGTGCTACGGCGGAGGCGGCGCTGCGGTTCGAACAGAGCTTCCGTGCCATGGTTTCGCTGGCGGCGGCCGGCAACGCACGCCAGCCTGCGGCGGCCAACCTGCTCGGATCCATCCGGATACGCCGGGAGGATCGGGTGGTGCAAGTTTCGCTTTCCGCGCCGGTTGACGCGCTGGTTAAGCTGCTGCCGTGACGCTAGTCCAATTTCTTGTGGAAGCGCATCGCGCTCAGGCTTACCACCACGATGCCGAATGCGCCATCTGCGGCCACAGGACGTCCACCCCCGCGCCTTTCAGGAAGATACCGCGCACGATCTCGATGAAGTAGCGCACGGGGTTCAAATACGTCAGATACTGCACCGCCACCGGCATGTTGCGGATGGGGAAGGCGAAGCCAGAAAGCATGAACGCGGGCGTCGAAAAGAAGAAGCTCGCCATCATCGCCTGTTGCTGTGTGTGCGAAATGGTGGAGAGTAACAGGCCCGCCCCGAGCGTGGTCATCAGGTACAGAACCGCGCAGAACAGAAGCAGCAGAAAACTTCCATGCAGCGGAATGTGGAACACCAGGAACGCCACCACGGTAACCAGCACGACATCCAGGAGGCCCACCACGGCGAAGGGCAGGGTCTTGCCCAGCATCAGTTCCATGGGACGCACCGGAGTCACCATCAACTGCTCCATGGTGCCGATCTCCTTCTCGCGCACGATGCCCAGCGCCGTCAACATCAGTGTCACAATCATGATGATGTTGGCGATCACGCCGGGCACGAAGTAGTTGCGGCTGTAGAGGTCCGGGTTGAACCAGACGCGGCTGCGCGCAGACACCTGCGGCGCCGACATGCTCACCGGCGAACCGGGACTGCGCGCCAGCAGTTTGATTCTTTGCTGGCGCTCCATCACGTCCACCGAATATTCGGCGATGATGGAGGCCGCGTAGCTCGAAACCAGCGATGCGGTGTTCGAGTTGGTGCCGTCGACCAGTACCTGGACTTCGGTTTCGCGGCCGCGGGCCGTATCTCGCGCGAAGCCCGGCAGGATGCGCACCACGGCCTGCGCCTCGCCGCGGTCCAGCGTGCGCTGCACGTCTTCTTCGCTGCCCGGCGCCGACACGATGTCGAACCGGCCCGACCCGGTAAAGCGGTCGCGCAGGCTGCGGCTCTGGGGAGTGCGGTCCATGTCCATCCACGCAATGCGCGCGTGGTCCACGTCCAGGTTGACGGCGAAGCCGAAGACAATCAACTGCACCATGGGCGGCACGAACAGCAGGACGCGCATGCGGGGCTCGCGGAGGGCTTGGATGAATTCCTTGCGGAGGATGACAAAAACCCGTTCCCACATACCGTTCACACCAGCTTCTGGTTGAGTTTGCGGGTGGCCAGGAGGAATACGATGAGCGCATAAAGCGCCAGGAATCCCAACTCGCCCCACAAGACGCTCAACCCCACGCCTTTCAAAAAGATGCCCTTCAGGATAGTGACCACGTAACGCGCCGGAACGATGTGGGTGATCACCTGGATCACCCACGGCATGGTCTCAATCGAGTAAACGAACCCGGAGAGCAGAAACCCCGGCAGGAACGAACTCAGCAGCCCCAACTGGTACGCCGCCACCTGTGTCTTGGCTACCGCCGAAACGAAGATCCCCCAGAAGAGGGCACCGAACAGGAACACGCAGGTGGACAATGCCAGCAGCGGCAGGCTGCCGCGGAACGGCACGGCGAAGACGAACACGCCCACCAGCACGGCGATGGTTGCGTCCGCCAGTCCCACCGCGAAGTAGGCGAACATCTTGCCCAGCACCAGCTCCGCCGGACGCAGCGGGGTGGAGAGAATCTGCTCCATGGTCCCCATCTCCCACTCGCGCGCGATGGTCAGCGAAGTCAATAGGGCCGCGATAATCTGCAGGATCACGGCGATCAGCCCCGGCACCACGTAGTTCTTGGATTCGAGCGAACTGTTGTACCAGACGCGCAGGCGCGCATCCACCGGCGGCGCCAGATGCTCTCCGGCGCGGTGGTTGAGGGCCGCCGTGCGCAACTCCAGCGAGTACCCGCGCACCAGCGCCTCCGCATATCCCAGCGCGATCGAGGCGGTGTTGGAATCGCTGCCGTCCAGTAGAATCTGCACCTGGGCCTCCTGTCCGGCGGCCAGTTTCTCCCCGTAGTCGCGTGGAATCACCACGCCCATCAGGACCCGGCTGCGGTCGATGTTGCTTTCGATTGTCCGGTAATCGCGCACAATGCCGCGGATCTCGAAGAATCTGGATCCCTGGAACTGGCGGACGAGGGCGCGGCTCTCCGCCGTCCGGCTCTGGTCGAAGATCATGGTGGGGATGCGGTCCACGTCCAGGCTGAGCGCGAAACCGAACAGCAGCAGCATGAGCACCGGCAGGGCCAGCGCCAGCCCCAGGCTGCGCGCATCGCGCGTGATGTGGTGCAATTCCTTGATGCAGATGGCACGCATGCGGCGGTAGCTCATGCGGCCTTCCTTTCCTCGGCCTCGATCAGGGCCACGAAGACGTCCTCCATTGAAGGATCAATCCGCTCCAGCTTCCGCACCTCGATGCCCTCGGCGGCGAGGCGCTGGCGCACACGCGCGCTGGTGGCATCCGCATCGTCCACGGTGACGTGCAATCCGCCGCCGAAGACCGCCACGTCGCGCACGCCGGCCAGGCCTTCGAGGGCGCGCATGGTATCCAGCGGATCCGAGGAATCCAGGTTGAGCAGGCTGTGTTCCGTCAGGCCCGCCTTCAACTCGGCCGGCGTGCCCAGGGCGATCACTTTGCCGCGATACATGAGGGCCAGGCGGTGGCAGTACTCGGCCTCATCCATGTAGTGGGTGCTGACGAAGATGGTGTGGCCGGTCTCGGAAAGGTTGTGGATCAACGCCCAGAACGCGCCGCGCGCGAGTGGGTCCACGCCGGAGGTGGGCTCATCCAGGAACAGGACCGGCGGATCGTGCAGGATCGCGCAGCCTAACGCCAAACGCTGCTTCCAGCCGCCGGAGAGCGTGCGGGTCAAGGTGTTCCGCCGCTCCGTGAGATCGGCCATCTCGAGCACGTAGCTCTTACGCCCGGCGCGTTTGCTGCGCGGGACGCCGTACATGCCGGTGAAGAAATCGATATTCTCCTCCACCGTGAGATCGTCGTAGAGCGAGAACTTCTGCGACATGTACCCGATAGTGCGGCGGATCTCTTCGGGCTGCCGGGCCACGTCGAACCCGTTCACCGAGGCGCGCCCGGAGGTGGGCGTCAAGAGACCGCACAGCATTCGGATGGTGGTCGATTTCCCGGCGCCGTTGGGTCCCAGGAAGCCGAAGATCTCGCCCTTCTCCACAGCCAGGGAAACGTGGTCCACCGCCACGAAGGCGCCGAAGTTCTTCACAATGTCCTGAATCTCCACCGAGTTCATGCCGTCACCACACCTTCCACCGCGTGAATAGTTTTGATGAAGGCGCCTTCCAGATTCGCCGACCCGGTTTCGGTCTTCATGACTTCCGGCGTCGAGCAGCGAATCAGTTTGCCTTTGTGCAGCAGGCCGACGCGGTTGCAGCGTTCGGCTTCGTCCAGATAGGCGGTGGTCATGAAGATGGTGATGCCGTCCTTCAGCAGCTGGTAGAGAATCGCCCAGAAATCGCGGCGCGAGACCGGGTCCACGCCGTTGGTGGGCTCGTCGAGAAAGAGAATCCGCGGGCGGTGGAGCAGGGTGCACATCAAGGCCAGCTTCTGCTTCATGCCACCGGAGAGCTTGCCGGCCGCCCGCGAGCGGAATTCCTCCATGCGGGTCATGCGCAAGAGCTGCGCCGTCAGGTCCAGGCGGGTTTGTCCGGTGATGTCGAACAGGTCCGCGTAGAAGACCATGTTCTCTTCCACGGTGAGGTCCTGGTACAAGCCGAAGCGCTGCGCCATGTAGCCGATCTGGTCCTTCACCGCCCGCGATTCACGGGCCACGTGGTGGCCGGCCACGCGCGCGTGGCCGTCGGTGGGGTCCATCAGGCCGCACGGCATGCGCAGCGTAGTGGTCTTGCCGGCACCATCCGGCCCCACGAGGCCGAAGATCTCGCCCTGCGCGACGGAGAGATCCAGGTGGTCCACGGCCGTCAGTTCGCCGAAGCGTTTGGTCAGGCCGCAGGTTTCAATGATGGTATCCATCACTGCCCCAGCAGGATTTCGGCGTCCGCCGGCATGTTGGACTTCAGTTCACGCCCCGGATTCTCCACCTCGATCTTGACGCGGAACACCAGCTTGACGCGCTCCTGCTGGGTCTGAATCTGCTTTGGGGTGAACTCCGCCTGCGAGGCGATGAACGTCACGCGCCCGTTGTAGACCTTGCCGGGATAGGAATCCGTGGTCACCCGCGCGTTGGAGCCGATTTTGACCTTTCCAAGATCGGTCTCGTTGATGTAACCGCGCAGCCAGGGGCGATCGATGTCGCCCACGGTGACGACGGTGGTGCCCGGCGCCAGCACTTCGCCTGCATCCGCGGCCTTGACCAGCACCACGCCATCCACCGGCGAGGCTACTACGGTATCGGCGAGTTGGGTATCGATCAGCGCCAGGCTGGCTTTGGATCGGGCGATTTCGGCGCGCCGCGTGGTGATCTCCTGCTCGCGCCGCTTCAGTTCCAGCGTATTGGCTTCCGCCATCTTGACCGCTCCGCGCGCCCGCGCCACCTGCCCAAGTTGCGCGTTGACAAGTTCCACGCGGGGGCCGGCCACTACCAGCGCCTCGCGCTCAAGTACCTGCTTGAGCACCGCCTGGGCGCTTTCGAACCGGTTGCGGAATTGATCGTATTGCGCGGTGGAGATATCGTCGTTCTTGTACAGCGTCTGGGCGCGACCCCAATCGCGCTGGGCGCGCGCCACTTCGCTGGCGGCTACCTCCACGGCGGCCTTGGCATCTTGTTTTTCCTGCGGCCGCGCGCCGTTTTGCAGTTCGGCCAGGCGCGCTTCCACACTCGTCACGTCGGCGCGGCGGGTCTCGAGGTCCGCCGCCAGGATGGCCCGCTGAAACTCCACCGCGGTCTGAGCTTGCGCCAGTTGGGATTCGCTGGACGCCAGTCCCGCCGTCTCGCGCTCCCGCTGGGTCAGGAGTTGATCGCGATCCAAGCGGGCGATGACTTGCCCCTTTTTCACCGCGTCGCCTTCCTCCACGGTGCGCTCCAGCAGCCGTCCAGCGGTTTTGAACGCGATGGTGACTTCGTTCAGCTCGATATTCCCTGAAATCAGCAGGCGGTTATCCGGTGCTTTTCCGCGGCCGCGAAACGCCCAAACCGCGGCTCCGGCGGCTGCGAGGATCAATACGACGATTAGAATTCGTTTGGTCATAAAAGCTTTACTCCACACTCTTGCGCACGGCACCCATCGCCTGCGCCAGGTCGATCCGGCCTACGTTGTAGTTGTAAAGAGCGGTAGTCTGGTTGTCGCGCGCGCGCTCCAGGCGGGTTTGCGCGTCGGTCACTTCGACGCCGATGGCGACCCCGGCCTCGTAGCGCCGCCGCGCCTGCGCCAACTCGTTCTCCGCCAGTTCCAGGCCTTCTCTAGAGACCTTTACCTGCTCTTCCGCCGAGCGGAGCGCGTCCAGCGCCAGGCGCACATCCAACTCGATCTGCTCCTTCAGGTCATTGGTCCGCACTTTCTCGGAGCGATATTGCGACGCCGATTCCGCGCGCCGCGCGTCGCGCCGCCCGCCGTCGAACAACGGGACGCGCACGGAGATCCCGATGGTCCGCGTCGGCAGGGAATTGTCGAAGCCCGTCCCGCTCGATCCGTAGTCGCCGAATGCCGCAACCGTCGGCAGGCGCTCCAGCTTGGTGGCGCTCGCCGAAAGACGGGCGGTGGATTCGCGCTGCTGCTGTGCCTCCAGATCCGGCCGCCCTTGCAACGCCAGGGCCTTGGCCTGCTCCAGTGTCAGCGGGTCCAGCGGGATGTATTGGAGGTTGTCAGTGAGCACCAGTTCGGTATCCAGGCGGAGGCCGACGCCGCGCAGCAACTGCAGGCCGGCGGCGCGGCGGGCGTTCTCCACCACCAGCAGCCGCTGGCGATCATTGGCGAGTTGCACGCGCGCCCTGGTGATTTCGATGCCCGTACCGGCGCCCGCCGCCTTCTGGTTTTCCGCCTGCTTGAGCACGGCCTCGGAAAGGGTCACGTTGGCTTTGGCCGCTTCCACGTCCGCGTCCGCCCGCACCGCCGCCAGATAGGTGCGCGCCACTTGCGCCGCAACCTGCTCCGCGCTGCCGGTGACATCCGCCTTGGCCGCGCTCATGCCCACCTTGGAGGCCTGGAAGCGGCGGATGGAGCTGAAATCGAAGACGCTCTGCGACGCCGAAACGCGTGCGTCCATGGTAGTGAATGGTCCAACAAAGGTCGGGATGTGGAAGCCCGGTATCGGGACCGTGATCTGAATCCCCATGGCCGCCAGATTGCGGGTCAGGTTCTGGTCCGTGAAGGCCGCCGAAAGATCCGGCAGCAGTGCCCCGCGAGCCAGCACAGCCCGCGATTCGGCCTGCTTTAGCGCTTCGGCGGAAAGCCGCACCCGCGTGTTGCCTTCGGGCGAGACCGCCAGTTGTACAGCGTGCTTCAAGCTCAACTCCACCGGCGCCGCGGCCAGCGGCGCAATGGACAACAATAGCCAAGCCAATCGCATCTACTTCTTCTCCTTGCCCGCGGTTGCGGAGGCGCGAAAGCCCGCGCCCAGGAATGTCACCAGGCGGCGCATGCGCGGCTCCATGTCCGCCGGATTTCCCGCCATCCGCGCAAAAATCGGAGCGCTGCACATCGTCTGAGACATGGCACCCATCATGAAATGCACCCGCCACATTAATTCTTCTTCCGGCAGTCCGGGTAGGGCGCGCCGCAGCGCCGCCACGAACCGCAAAACCATGGCCTGGAAGTGCTTCCCTACAATAAGGGGCATCAGGCCCTCGGCGTGCATTCGTCCCATGAGGCGCACGAACTCCGGGTTGCGGTTGGCCATCTCCGCGGTCGGGATCAAAAAGGACTCCAGCACCTTCTCTACATCCGGCCGACCGCTGCCCGCTTCCGCCTCGATGCGGTCCAGCCGGGCAAGGCGGGCCGCATTCACTGGCGCCGCCTTGCGCACCACCACCGCATCCAGCAGATCTTCCTTGGAACCGAAATGGTAATGCACGGCGGCCAGGTTAACGCCTGCTTCCGCAATGATGTGACGCAGCGAAGTGGCGGCATAGCCCCGCTCGCCGATCAGCCGCTCCGCAGTGTCCAGAATCTTTTGCTTGGTATTGGTCATCCGGTTAATTCATTCGAATGATTGAATCATACGACTGATTATGAAGCGTGTCAAGGGTTTTTGTTGGGCTGAAATCCCCGGTTGGCGGCCCGCGAAGGACTTTGAGCCCAGAGGTCTGATACCATGCTGTATCTATGACGAGACGGGCATTCCTTCCCGCGGCCGCGTCGGCGGTAGCGGCTGGTAACGCGGCGGCCGCCGATGGCGGCAAGAACGCGATCCTCGAACTGCGCCGCATCCAGTTGCGGAATGGAGCGGACAACCAGAGGCAGCGAAACAACGATTTTCTGAAGCAACAGGTGGCCGCATTGCAGCGCGCCGGAGCGGGACCGACCGGTGTGTTCTCCAGCAACATCGCGCCCGACGGCCCGTTCCTGCTGGTGCTGACGAGCTACGCTTCGCTCTCTGCGATGGAGCAGGTACAGGCCAAACTGGCGGCGGACACCGAATACCAGAAGGCGCTGGATACCTACAATGCACTGCCGGGCCTGAACTACGAGCGCATGGAGAGCAGTCTGCTGCGCGCCTTCGACGGCTACCCGAGCGTGGTGCCGCCGCCCAACGATGGGAAACGTCCGGGGCGCCTGTTTGAACTCCGGCAGTACGAAAGCAACAACACAGGCACGCTGAAGCGGAAGATCAAGATGTTCAACGATGGCGAAATCGCCGTCTTCCAGCGCGCCGGCGGCCAGCCTGTATTCTTCGGCGAAACCATCGTGGGCGCGCGCCAGCCTAACCTTACATACATGCTCTCCTACGAGGATCTTCCCGGGCACGATAAAGTCTGGAAGGCGTTTGGCGCCGACGCCGAGTGGCAGAAACTACGCGCTACGCCCGGCTTGTCGGATGCGGAGACGGTCTCCAACATCACGAACTACCTGGTGAGCCCGCTGCCTTTCTCGCAGATCCGGTAACCGCGAAATCTCCCGACCTACGGTAGAATACAGTCTGCTTCGCAGATCGTAACCGGCAATCCATGTCTTCCGAAACCAGGCCACACTCCAGTGCGAAGGTGGTGGTCGCCACAACGGTCGCGCTTTCGTTCATATCGTTCTGGCGCGCCGCCGCGGTGGTACTCAGCGATCTCGCATCGTCCGCCTTCTATGCGGGCGGCATCGCCGAACACGCCATCGGAAAAAGCGCGCCGTGGTTCATCCTCGCGGTCATGCTGTTCAGCTTCGCGGTCCGATCCGTATACCTGGAATCGTGCAGCATGTTCGTGCGCGGCGGAGTGTATGTCGTGGTGCGCGACGCCATGGGACACTTCATGGCGCGCCTGTCGGTCTCAGCGCTCATCTTCGACTACATACTGACCGGGCC
>JAPKZC010000224.1 GCA_026394025.1 Candidatus Solibacter sp. | reverse complement strand
CGTTCGACGGCGGCAATCTCTATTCACCAAACCCCGGCGCTACCCTCATCTCCGGCCAACTCTACAAGTACATCCCGGTTCCCACCTTCCCCCTGGCCCGAAAGCAACTTGCGACGATCGCCTCAAGTGGAGGATGGTCGCTTCTGGATATCAGTGGTCCCGGCAGCCTCATCTCCGACGAGGCTTCGGACTCATATAAATACTGCGTGGCGAATGTGGCCGGAGAATGCCGCGCGGGCTCGGCGCCGGGGGATATTCTGATCAACGCGCCCAACGTACAGTACCTCTATTGCACGGGCGGCGATGGGCCCAGCCCCACCAAGCGGGATTTGTGCGTGGGAAACGCCGGCGCGTGGGTGCAGGGGATGACCCAGGTCTATCTGGGCAGCACGGTGGCGGACAGCGTGTCTCACAGCCGGGTGGTCACTCACGGGTTGGCGGGCATGAAGAACATGTTTTACTACCCGACCGCGAAATCGCTGCCCGACGCTTCCTGGGCGCTATTCAATGTGGGGGTAGTGGCTGGGACGCCGGCGGACCAGGTGAATGTCTGGATGGCGAAGCTTCCTCCGCTCAGTAGACAGGACGAAGTAGACCGGTCCACGTTTGTCCGCGCACCCATCTCGATCTCGGCGCCGCAGGGCCGGGGCATCGCTTCGGCGGCCATCGAGTTCGGCTACACGGAACAGGGCGGACCTTCTCAATACTACTGCACGTCGCGGAGGGAGGCCTGCGTGGCAGTCTCCGCCACGGTCGACGATACCACTCCGTTTTACTACGCACAGACGGAAACCTACACGCGGATGCCGTGCGCGGAATCCTGCACGATCACGCTGCCCGTACTGCCGGCGCATGTGGCCTACTATCAGGTCAAGTTCTACGATGCCCAGGGCGTTGCGGTGGCGCTGGGTGATCGAGGAGTCTCGTTGGAAGCCACCGTCATGAAGTCGGGTGGCGTACCCGTGAGCGCCAATTAATAGTGCCGGAGACCAGCCCTAAGTACAAACGTTCGGAAATACGGTGACCCATCGGGAAACCGCTTGCTCACGCGCGCGGCTCTGATCGGAGCCACGACCGTGAGGGAGCGGTCTCTCGAAATACGAAACCGAATTAGTGAAACAGTGTACTAAGTCAAGGTGGGTGCAATCGCCTGTAAGCGGCGTTACTTCCCGCTGACCTGCCTTACCGCGGCGGCGTGGTTCCACGCCTCGGGCTTGATCTTCATACCGAAGCCCGGCTCCTCGGGAACTTGGATGAATCCGTCCCGCGGCGCGATGGGATTCTCCAGCATGGCCGGCCAGTCGCGCTCATAAAAGCGCTGGCAACTCTCCTGAATCCACACGTTGGGCGATGCGGTAGTGAGGTGTGTGGACGCGTAGAACAGCAGCGGGCCGCCGGCGGTGTGCGGAGCCACCGGAAGCTGGTAGGCGTCCGCCATATTGGCGATCTTGCGCGCTTCGGTGAGGCCGCCGCACCAGGTCAGGTCGAACATCACGAACCGGGCGGCGCGCGCGGCCAGGAGTTGCTCGAACTGCATCTTGCCCGCCATACGCTCGCTGATGG
>JAPKZC010000281.1:3547-7583 GCA_026394025.1 Candidatus Solibacter sp. | reverse complement strand
ATTTAACGCGGTCGGCCGTTTTGCCTTCCTCCCACTCAGGACCGAGTCGGCACCCTGTTCAAGCGTTTTTCGAAGCTCAATAGCCCGGCCCACCGATACCCCAGACCTACGCTTCAATCAACACCTCGCGATGTTGACCGCGAGATTAAGGGCCAAGATGGATTCGCTTCTCCTTTCTTGTACGACTTTTTCATTCGCTACAACATGCCGGTTTATCCCGGCGCACCCCGTGATACGCCGCTCACGTCACCCAACTCCACAGGTCGCCGCCGGCGGAAGCCGCTGGGCGCTGACGTCGCCCGACCGGGAAAAGTAGTTGACGCCGGACAAGCCGTGCTGAAAGGCCGGTGACAGCCTCGGTGGAGCTAGAGTTGCAGAACAGTGCGCAGGCCTTCATTGACGGAGTCCTGTAAGCGGGGTGGCAGCGTACCGGCGTGCTCGGTCAGAAAACTGCGGTCGAGGGTGAGGAGCTGGGAGACATTCACGACCGAATCGCGGGGAAGGCCGGTCGAGCGCGCCGGCACGAAGACATTGCCTGGGACATCGGCAAGTTCCAAGTTGCCGGTGATCACGGCCACGATTGCGGTTTGAATGCGGCTGCGGTTGAAGGAGTCTGCTTGGACCACAAGCACGGGCCGCCTATATCCAGGCTCGGAGCGACGAGGCTCTGGGAGATCAGCCCACCAGATCTCTCCTCGCTGAATCTCGTCCATCTCTACCAGGGGTCCTTTTCGAGGGATTTCAGTTGGGCGCGATGCAATGCGGAATCCACCTTCGCGGGCCGGCGCGAATACACTTCATTCAGGCGTTCCGTGACCGCGTTGCCCTGCTGCCGGTTCAGGAACTCGGAAATCGCCGTAGCGTACAACTTACTTCTCGAAACCTGGAGGCGGCGGGCTGCAGCTTCCGCCATGCGGAAAAGGTCGTCGGGTACCGAGACGGCGGTCTTCATATTCACAGTATAACCCGAGTTATACCCGGTCCGCTTCACGGCGCCAGTGGCCACTGCGCTCAAGGTCCTGGGATACAACGGCATCCGCCAATGGGTGAGTATCGGCGCCATTGTCGGCATGTTGAGCTCGCTGCTGGTGTTCCAGTACGGGCAGGCGCGCATCTGGTTCGCCATGTCGCGCGACGGTCTGCTGCCCAAGATGTTCTCCAAGGTTCACCCGGTCCACAAGACTCCGCATATCAGCACTTGGATCGCCGGCCTGGCACGTATCGGCGGCTCATTCGCCCGCGGGTTAACCTCAGCCGCCAATTCGTACGCTCCCTAACCCTTCCCTAACCCGGCGAAACCAGGACCAAACAGTGCGTGTATTGGACGCGGAGGCGCCGAGCGAACGGAGAAGGGCAGGCTGGCGCCATCGAATTGGCGGTACCCCTCTCGCGGGCGCAGGCAGCCCCGGGCTTTCCCGGATCATGTTCACTTCGGCGTGGTATATACTGATGGCCTGCCATGAAGAACCTCGTCCTCTTTCTGCTCACCTCGTCCGCCGCGTTGGCACAGACGTCTACGCTTGCGGAATTGATCGATCTCGCGCGCCAGGGCCCGGCCGCGCCGGGCTTGAAGGAGCGCGTCACCAGGACGCTGTCGGCACGCGGCGGCAACGCCGTCTGGGGCCAGGATTATCTTTTCGTCTCCGATTCCCCCGCGCCGGTTTCCATTTCACTAGACAATCAACCCGCCGTCCCCATGTCCCAGATCGAAGGCTCCACCTTATGGATGCTCCTCACCAAGATGCGGACCGGCGCGACACATTCCTATCAGTATTACGCCGCGGGGAAAGCGTTGGGCGCGCGCGGTGACGCCATCGGCTACAATCCCGATTCGTACGCCAGGGCGGGCGTGCCTCGCGGCAAGGTGAGCGAGAAGCTGACCATCGTCAGCAAGATCTACGACGGCATGAAATCCGACTACTGGGTGTACGCGTCGCCCGGCGTGGACCCGGCGGTACCGGCGGCCCTCATGGTGTGGCAGGATGGTCAGGGTCTCATCGGCGACTACTCACGCATCCGGCTCTTCACCGTCACGGAGAGCCTGGTCGCGCAGAAACTGCTGCCGCCGATCGTGCACGTGATGATCTCGCCCGGACAATCGCCGGAAGGCCGCGCCATGCGGTCTGTGGAGTACGACACTGTAAGCGACCGCTACGCGCGCTTTCTGATGGAGGAAGTGCTGCCCGAGGTGGAGAAGACTTACAAGTTGCGCCCGGACGCCTACAGCCGCGCGATCGCGGGGGAATCCTCCGGCGGCATCTGCGCGTTCAACGTGGCGTGGCTGATGCCCGACAAGTTCAGCCGCGTGCACTCCGCCGTGGGCAGCTTCACGTCCATTCAATGGCGGCCGCAGGAGAAGTTGGAGGGCGGCAATGTGTACCCCTTCAAAGTGCGCAAGGAGCCGAAGCGTAATATCCGTATTTGGATGAGCGACGGCGCCGACGATCTGGAGAACGATCACGGCTCCTGGCCGATGCAGAACATCCAGATGGCGAACTCACTCAAGCTGAGGGAGTACGATTTCCACTTCCGCTTCGGCACCGCCGCGCATGGCGGCGCGCAGGCGGGGCTCGATCTGCCGGAATCGCTCGCGTGGCTGTGGCGCGACTACGATGCCAAGAAGACCGCGCAGGAATTCCGCATGGAGCCGGCGGAAAAGGAGAAGCCTCTTTTTCGCGTCACGGTGACGAATCGCGACGCGTGGTAGGGGGCGGATTACTTCCACCGTGGGCGCTTGCGATTGCCCGACCCAGACACAGGACTCCGATGGGTCCGCTACCGGTCAATCCGGGTGGTCATCTTGTCGAGCACGGCCCGGTCGAGTTCCACGCCCAAGCCGGGCTTGGCGGAAGCGTACACGTAACCGTCCTTGGCGACGCGGAACTTGTCTTTCACATACGGACGGTCGCTCGATCCCTGCGGCACCGTCATTTCGAACCAGATATTGTTGGGCATCGCCAGTTCACAGTGGAAGTGGACGGCGTGGTCGAACGCCTCACCCCAGTTGTGCGGTGCGCACTCCATGCCGAAGGATTCCGCCAGGCGGGCGATCTTCATGCCGCCGGTGATGCCGCCCACGTTATCCACGATGAAGCGCACCACGTCCATGGCTCCCCGCCGGATGTACTCGGCGTAGTTGTACGGGGAGAATATGAACTCGCCGATGTGAATCGGGATATCCAGCGCCTGGTTTAACTGAACCAGGCCATCGATATCGTCCGTCGGGATGGGATCTTCGTAGCAGATGTAGTCCAGTTCCTGGAGCACGCGGCCCACCTTGAAGGCTTCCTCGCGGGTGTAGACGCCCACCGGATCGTTCAACAGGATGAAATCGTCGCCGGCCGCTTTCCGCACGGCTTTCGCCACCTCGATGTCCAACTTGTAATCGTGGCCGCCATTGGGCGATGGAGGATGAATCTTGTAGGCCGTGAATCCCTGTTCCTTGATCAGCTTGACTTCCGTCACGAATTCCTCAATGGTCGCGTGATGCTGCGTGCTGGCGTACGCCTTGACCTTGTCGCGATAGGCCCCCAGGATTCGATAGACCGGCAGGTTCACGGCCTTGCCGAGCGCGTCCCACAAACAGTTATCGATTGCCGACGCATAGGAGAGTTGACCCAGGCGGCGCAACTCCGGCTTCCATTGCGAAGTCAGCGCAGGCAGGTCGAGCACGCTCTTACCGATCAGCGTCCGCCTGGCGTACTCCAGCCAGCCTTGGTTGCTCCAGTTGGGGTGCCAGTAACGGGCGGCCAGCGAGTAGTTGCCCTCGACGCCGCTATTAGTGACGATACCGGCGAGCTGCGTACCGCCGCGGCCGGCGCTGATATTGTAGACCCGGACTTCCTTGATGGTCAGGTCCGGCAGGTCCGCGGGCTTGACACCCACTCCCTGCGCGGCGGCCAGCCCCGGATTGGCCAGCGATGAAACCGCGGCCGCCGATGCGCCAAGAAATCCCCGGCGCGAACTCGTCTTCGACATAGTCACCTCCATAGGACCCATTCCGTGTGGCCCTACACATTTTCGATCTTGACTAACC
>JAPKZC010000281.1:0-3529 GCA_026394025.1 Candidatus Solibacter sp. | reverse complement strand
GTCCAGAGGGCGGCCGGTGCGAGCGGCGCCCATGCCGGGAGTGGGCCGCGACTTAGTCGTCTCCTTGAAAATTCCCCGCGCCACCATCACATACCCGGCAGAGCCGGTAATGGAATTGAACGCCTGGATTCTGCCGAACATGTCGAAGGCTTCGCGGCGCTTGCCCGCATGCCAGAGATCGAAGGCCGCGGCGTACAAATCCGACAGGCCCGGAAAAGGACAGTGGCCGGCGAACCCGAGGCGCATCTCATCGATCATAGTGCGCACGCCGTTGCCCGAGAAGACCGCCAGCTTATCCGCCGTCCGCTCGCGGATCTGCGTGACGCGCTGCAACGGGTCGCCGGCCTCGTCTTTCACGGCCTTCATGGTGGGAATCTGCTGGAACATCTCGACGATGAGGTCCACGCTCATCTCGCCCTGGCTCTGCACGATCAAGGGCAGTGGAGTGGCCGCCCCGATGGCCTTGTAGTAGTCGATCATCGCCTGGCCACCGGCCTTTTCGGGCGGCAGCGAAACGATGGCGTCGGCGCCGTTCCGGGCAGCATGCTGCGCGTACCTGACCGAAGCGGCGAGATCGGAGCCCAGCGTCTGGACGCCGATCACCAGCGCGGTTCTACCACCTTTTCCGGCGGCCAGAATGGCTTCCGCGCCGTCCAACCGCTCCTGCGCGGACAGGGTGGACCAGCCGCTGGCGATCTGCGGCCAGGCGAAGCCGTGCACCCCGCCGCGGTTGCAGAACCTGACCTCAGCGGCCAGGCATTCCAGGTCTAGTTTGTCATCCTCGGTGAACGGAGTCTGCCCAATCGGGAAGACGCCGCGCATCGCCTTCGCAGGGGCCGCCCACCCCGCGGGCAGGCCGAGCGCACCGGCGCCCAACACCTGGAGGAACTCGCGCCTGCCCGTCCCCTCGATTAGTTTTTTCGGTTGCATTGGTTCTTCTCCTCGATCGGGACCCGGCAATCATGATAACGGGATTTGAGTCCAATGGCGGGGTCGATGAATGGCCGTGTCGCCATTCCGCGGCCCCTCGCTTTTTTTTCGGTCTGCAACCCGCTACCATGTAGCCGAAGGGCGAACTATGAATATCACCGGGATTTTTATCAGCCGGCCCGTGATGACGACCCTCGTCATGCTGGGCATCGTGCTGTTCGGAGTGGCGGGATATCGCGCCCTGCCGGTGAGCGATCTGCCGAACGTGGACTTCCCTACCCTCCAGGTATTTGCCGGCCTGCCCGGCGCCAGTCCCGAAACCATGGCCGCGAGCGTGGCCACGCCGCTGGAGCGCCAATTCTCCACCATCCCCGGCCTGGATTCCATGACCTCCAGCAGTTCCCGCGGATCCACCAGCGTGACGCTCCAGTTTTCGCTGGACCGCTCATTGGATTCCGCCGCCCAGGACGTGCAATCGGCCATCGCCGCCTCGCTCCGGCGACTGCCGCCGGGCATGCCCAATCCGCCGACGTTCCGCAAAGTGAATCCGGCGGACCAACCCATCCTCTACCTCTCCCTTAACTCCCCTACCCTGCCGCTCTCGGTGGTAGACGATTACGCCGAGACCACGGTCTCGCAGCGCATTTCCATGATCAATGGCGTGGCTCAGGTCAACGTCATGGGCTCGCAGAAATACGCTGTGCGCACCCAGGTGGACCCCAACCTTCTGGCCGCGCGTGGCATCGGGATCGACGAGGTGCAGAGCGCGTTGGAGCGCAACAACGTCAACCGGCCCACCGGCACGCTCTGGGGCCCGCGGCAAGCCTTCACCATTCTGGCCACCGGACAACTGCTGAACGCAGCGGCCTTCCGCCCGTTGATCGTCGCCTACCGCGGCGGGCGCGCCGTGCGCCTCGAAGAACTCGGCCAGGTGCTGGATAGCGTGGAGAACAACAAGTCCGCGGGTTGGTTCAACAACGCTCGCTCCATCTCCCTCATGGTGCAGCGGCAACCGGGAACCAACACGGTGGAAGTGGTGGACCGCATTAAGGAACTACTGCCCACTTTCCGCGAGCAGATGCCGCCTTCGGTCAAGCTGGAGATTCTGTACGACCGTTCCGAATCGATTCGCGAATCCGTCGATGACGTCAAGTTCACCCTGGTGCTGACCATCGGCCTGGTGGTGATGGTGATCTTCCTGTTTCTGCGCAACATCTCCGCCACGGTGATTCCCGGCCTCGCGCTGCCCCTGTCGGTGGTGGGCACCTTCGGCGCCATGGCGCTATGCGGCTACACGCTGGATAACCTCTCCCTGATGGCACTGACGCTCTCCGTCGGTTTCGTGGTGGATGACGCTATCGTGATGCTGGAGAACATCGTGCGCCACATCGAAATGGGCAAGCCGCGCATGCAGGCCGCCATGGAGGGTGCGAGCGAGATTGGGTTCACGATTCTCTCCATGACGCTCTCCCTGGCCGCCGTGTTCATCCCGGTGCTGTTCATGGGTGGAATCATGGGGCGCCTGTTCCACGAATTCGCCGTGACCATCAGCGTGGCGATTCTGATTTCGGGTTTCGTCTCGCTCAGCCTCACGCCGATGCTGTGTAGCCGTTTTCTCAAGCTGCCGGGCGGGCGCCAGAACCTGTTCCAGCGGACCAGCGAGCGCGCCTTCGACGGCGTGCGCGATCTCTACGGCTGGAGCCTGCGTGGGGTGCTGCGCCACCACGTCCTGACCATGCTGGTGGCCGCCGGCACCCTGGCGGCCACCGTCTACCTCTACGGCCTGGTGCCCAAAGGCTTCATCCCCAACCAGGACACCGGACAGCTCTCGGGCTCCACCGAAGCCCCGCAGGACATCTCCTTCGACGCCATGGTGGAGCGCCAGCAACTGGTGGCGGACATCATCGCCAAAGACCCCGGCGTCGCCGCATTCTCCTCCAGCGCGGGAGGAGGCGGCGGGGGCGGCGGAGTGGGTGGCGGCAATGCGGGCCGCGTCTTCATGCGCCTCAAGCCGCGCGAGGAGAGGCAGGCCACGCCGGAGCAGGTGATCGAGCGCTTGCGTCCGAAACTCAACGCCATTCCCGGAATCCGCACCTACCTGCAGAACCCGCCGCTGGTGCGCATCGGCGGCCAGGTCAGCCGCAGCCTGTATCAATACACCTTACAGGCGCCTGAAACCGACGTACTTTACCGCGCCGCCGCCCAGTTCGAAACGCGCATGCGCGCCGTGCCCGGCCTGACCGACGTCAACAGCGACTTGCAGATCTCCAGCCCGCAGGTAATTGTGGATATCGACCGCGATCGCGCGTCGGCGCTCGGCCTGACCGCCGACGCAATCGAAAGCGCGCTCTACAATGCTTACGGCTCGCGGCAGGTGTCGAGCATCTACACGCCCACCGACGACTACCAGGTCATCCTGGAACTGCTGCCCAAATACCAGATCGACCCGAACGTGCTCAACCTGCTCTATATCGGTTCGAGCGATCGCAAGCAGATCGCGTTGAGCTCGGTGGCCAGCCTGCGCACCGACGTGGCGCCCCTCACCGTGGCCCATCTGGGACAGTTGCCCGCGGTCACGATTTCCTTCAACCTGCAACCC
>JAPKZC010000531.1:4183-5733 GCA_026394025.1 Candidatus Solibacter sp. | reverse complement strand
GGACAGCGGGCCAACTCGCAACAAGAGGAGACCGTACAGGCCGACCTGGGCGGCGATGCCGACGAATCGCTGCTGGTCAACGGGAGCTTGAGCGGCGGGCTGGAACAGTCGAGCGATGACGAGGCGCGGCGGCAGCGCGCCATGGGAGGCCGCGGCGGTCCGGGTGGGCCCGGTGGACCTGGCGGCCCTGGCGGCGCGGTATCGGCGGCGCAGGGTTTGGCGATGGGCGCGGGCCTGCCCCCGGGAATGAGCGCCAGTCTGACCAATGACAGCCTGGGATTGGGCGGCTTCGGCGCCAGCGCCATCAACGGCGGATTTGGAATCGGCGCCGCGGCTGGCCCCGAGGGCGGCGCAGGCGGCGGACGGGGCGGAGGTTTTGGCCCGGGCGCAGGTCCGGGCGGTCCGGGTGGCGGCGGCGGTGGTGGTGGCGGCTTCGGCGGTGGTGGTGGCGGCGGCCGGGGCGGCGGTGGGCTGGGCCAGGCCGGCCCCGGACGAGGACCGGGCGGACGCGGCGGTCGCGGTCCGTTCAACGGACAATTCGCCAGCTTCGGCAACCGGCGGCGCACCACGCCACCGGTGCAAGGGTCCGTGGCGATCACGGTCCGCAACTCGGCACTGAATGCGGCCCCCTATTCGCTCAACGGACAGACCGCGCAGAAGCCGTACTCGGCCAACAACAACCTGAACGCCAATATCGGCGGGCCGCTGCACATTCCGAAAATCGTGAACTGGCCGCGCGCCCAATACACCATCACCTTCGGCACACAGATCAACCGTAACGGCCGGAGCATGCTCGGCTCGCTACCCACGGCGGCGGAACGCGCCGGCGATTTCTCGCAGGCCCTCAGCACCACGCCGGTGACCATCTACGATCCGCTCTCCGGTTCGCCATTCCCCAACAATACGATTCCCACGACGCGATTCAACAGCGCCTCCGTGGGGCTGCTGCCATATTTCCCGAACCCCACCTACGCCGGAATCGTGCAGAACTACCGTTTCGTGATCACCGACCCGAGCACCAGCCGCAGCATCGGAACCCGCTTCAACGCGCCGTTGAGCAACAAGGACCGGCTGAATTTCAATTTCCAAAAGCAAAACCAGGATTCGAACTCGCACCAGCTATTCGGCTGAGCCATAGCTACAAACCGCGCCTCAACAACAACGCGAACTTTTCCATCAGCCGCAACCACAACCTGACCACGCCGTATTTCGCTTACACGCAGAACATCGCGGCGTTGCTGGGGATCAGTGGGACTTCGCAGGATCCCATCAACTACGGGCCACCGGGACTCTCGTTCACCAATTTTTCCGCCCTGAGCGACGGCGCACCCAACGTGGGCACCAGCCAGACGGCGAGTTTCACGGACAGCTTCACCTACGTGCTGAAGCGCAAGCACAACCTGACATTTGGTTTCAGCTACAACCGGCTGCGGCCCAGCAGCCAGAACTATCAAAACGCGCGCGGTTCGTTTTCTTTCAGCGGACTGGCCACCAGCAAGCTGGATGCCGCCGGGCAGCCGGTGAAGGGCACGGGTTTCGATTTTGCCGAT
>JAPKZC010000531.1:0-4166 GCA_026394025.1 Candidatus Solibacter sp. | reverse complement strand
GCAGTGCGAGCAACTACTTCCGCAGTTGGAGTACCAACGCCTACGCGCAGGACGATTTCCGCGTCAGCGCGCGGGTCACCATCAACGTGGGGCTGCGCTATGAGTACTTCGCTCCCTACACGGAACAGCAGGGCCATCTGGCGAACCTGGACGTCAGCCCGGGTTTCACGGCGGTGGCGGTGGTCACAGCGGGGCAAAACGGACCGTACTCGGGCGTGCTTCCGAGCAGCATCGTGCGCTCCAGCCCGAGGAATCTCTCGCCGCGTCTGGGTATCGCCTGGCGGCCGTTCCCGAAGCGGAACACGCTGATCCGCGCCGGCTACAGCATCTTCTACAGCGGATCTTCGTACGCCCAGATTGCCAACCAGATGGCCGCGCAGCCGCCGTTTGCGGTGCTGACCATACAGAACGGATTCGCCACCTCGCCCACCACACTGACCAACTCTTACGCGATTGACCCGAACTTCCGCATCGCCTACGCGCAAACCTGGAACGTGACCATTCAGCACACGCTGCCTCACGGCCTGGTGTTGGATACCGAGTACATCGGCACCAAGGGGACGCACCTGGGGATCATGGAGAATCCCAACCGCTCTACAAGTTCGATTGCCAACGGCGGGCTGCAAATCAACAACGCCACCAGCTTCAGTTATCAGACGCAGGGCGCCAATTCGCATTACCACGCGGGGCAGGTGCGCCTCACCCGGCGGCTCTCGCGCTCTGTGTCTGCCAACTCGCTATACACGTTCGCCAAGGGAATCGACGATGCGTCCAGCTTCAACGGCACCGGCGGAACGGTAGTGCAGTTTCTGGACAATCGGGCGCTGGAGCGCGGACTTTCCACCTTCGATGTGCGGCACAATATCGCCACAGGGTTCCAGCTTTCCTCGCCGGTGGGCGTGCGCGGCCTCTTGCGCAACGGCGGCTGGAAAGCCAAAGTTCTGCGCGGCTGGAACATGAACGGCAATTTCAACGCCACCACCGGCACGCCGCTGACGGCGCACGTCTCCGGCAACCTGGCCAATACGGGCGGCCTCGCGGGCGGCGGCAGCCTGCGCGCGCAGGCGACGGGCCTGCCAATCCATGCGGACGGCCATCCGTACTTCAATCCGCTGGCGTTTACCACGCCGGCTTCGGGTCAGTTCGGCAACGCCGGACGGACCACCATCCCTGGCTTGTTCCGCACCTCGGTGAATGCCAGTATGAACCGCTCCTTCCGTTTCGCGGAGAGCCGGCGCAGCCTCACGTTTTCGGTCAACGCCAACAACGTATTCAACCACATGACCATCACGAGCGTCGGGACCACGGTCAACTCGACAAACTACGGTCTGCCTTCGGCTGCCTCCGGGCCCCGCGGCATCACACTCAATACGCGGTTCAACTTTTGAGGCATATGCGGAACAAAAGCCTGATTTCCACCCTGCTGACATTGCTGATGCTGTGGCCGGCGGCTGCTCAGACGCCCGTCACGTTCAAGGCCAATGCGAACCTGGTGATTATCAACGTCAGCGCCAAGGACAAAGGGGGCCTGCCGGTGGAAGGGCTGAAGGCGGAAGACTTCGCCGTAATGGAAGACGGCAAGCCGCAGAAGGTCTCGGTGTTCGAGTATCAGCGCATCTCCGCCAAGCCGGAACCGGTTTCGGAACTGAAGCTGGACGACCAGTTTTCGCTGCCCGAAGCGCCCAAGACGACGATCACGTCTTCCACGCCGGGCCAGATTCAATATCACGACCAGCGGCTGATGGTGTTCTTCTTCGATTTTTCGTCGATGCAGGTGCCGGACCAGTTGCGCGCGCAGGATGGCGCTCTTGAATACTTAAAGAAAAACATCACCAAGGACGACGTGGTGGCGGTGCTCTTCTACGCCTCCGCGATCCAGGTGCTAACCGATTTCACCAGCGACCGCGATGTGCTGACCCGGGTCATCAAGGGGATGCCCATCGGCGAGGCCAGCGAACTGGCCGCCCTGGCCGACACCGGCGATGAGAACAGCGAGGATACGCAGGCCGCATTCGTGGCCGACGAAAGCGAATTCAACATTTTCAGCACGGACAAGAAGCTGGCGGCGATCGAGCAGGCGGCCAAGATGCTGGCATCCTTCCCGGAGAAGAAGGCGCTGGTGTATTTTTCCGGCGGCGTCAGCCGTTCCGGTCTGGACAACGAAGCGCAGTTGCAGGCGGCAATCAACGAGGCGACCAAGGCGAACCTGGCGATCTACGCCATCGACACGCGCGGCTTGACGGCGGACCCTCCGGGCGGCGGTGCGGCCCGGGGCGGCTCGCGCGGGGCCGGCATCTTCAATGGGTCCGTGGTCAACTCGCAGCGGAAGAGCCAACTGGCATCGCAAGATACCTTGTACACCCTGGCGGCGGAGACCGGCGGCAAAAGCTTCTTCGATAGCAATGACATCGCGCTGGGCATTCAGCGGACGCAGGACGCGATGGGTAGTTATTATCTGTTGGGTTACTACAGCTCGAACAACGCGTTGGACGGCAAGTACCGCAAGATTTCGGTGAAGTTGAACAACCCGAAGCTGGCGGCCAGGCTGGAGCACCGCGAAGGCTACTACGCGGAAAAGGTCTGGGGCAAACTGAACGCCCAGGATAAGGAGCAGCAACTCAAGGAAGCGCTCTCGTCCGGAGACCCGGCCACCGATTTGCCGCTGTCGTTGCAGATCGATTACTTCCGCGTGTCGCCGACGGCCTACCTAGTGCCGGTATCAATCAAGATTCCGGGCTCGGTGGTGGCCCTGGCGGCAAAGGGCGGCGCGGCCACCACGCAATCAAGCTCAATCCGGCCACCGCCGCCACGGCGACGACGGCGGGCGCGCCGGCGGCGGCCAAGGCGCCGGTGGCGGCGCCGGCAGTGGCGGCGCCCGCGACGCCAACAACCTCCGCCAGGAAGAGCTTCCAGTATGATGCCGGCTTTACCCTGGAGCCTGGGAGGTACCGCATGAAGTTCGTGGTGCGCGAGAACATCACGGGGAAGATGGGGACCTTTGAGTCGCGCTTCACCGTCCCAGATCTGAGCGCCGACACCTCCGGCCTGAAGCTAAGCACTGTCATCTTGAGCAACCAGAGGGAGCCGGTCACCGCCGCGGTGGGCTCGGCGGAGCGTTTTTCGCGGAAGGAAGTGCGCGCCAATCCTTTGATCGTGGGCGATCACAAGGTGGTGCCCAACATCAACCACGTCTTCCGGCGCAATCAGAGTCTGTACGTCAATTTCGACGTGTATGACGCTTTGCCCGACCCGGCCAACATCAAGCAGCGGCGCGTCAAGGTCACCTTGAGCCTGTTCAACAAAAAGTCCGTGAAGACCTTCGAGGTGGGCCCTGTCGAAGCCACGCAACTGGCGGCCACGCGTCCGGAGGCGGTGCCGGTGCAGATCGAAATCCCGCTGAAAGACGTGACCCGCGGCGAGTACGTCTGCCAGATCAACGTAGTGGATGAGGTAGGGCGGAAATTCGCGTTTCCGCGCGCCTCGATGATCGTGCAATAGCGGGGGCGCTATAGTAGCACTAGCCGATGCTGCGCGACGCCAGCCTGATTCCGCTCTCGCACCAACACCACAACGGGCTTGCCCTGTGCGTGATGACCCGGCGATCCCTGGCCGCGGACGCCACACCCGCCCACGTGGCGAAACTGGCGCGGCGCGCGACGGACCGGTTTGAGCTGGAGCTGGCCAATCACTTTGAGATCGAGGAGCAGGTGCTGTTTCCGGCATGCGGGCCGATACCTCTGATCGCGGGACTAGTGGCGGACCACCGCGCGATCGAGTTCCTGATCGCGCAATTGCGCGCGGCGCCAACGGCGGCTCTGCTGGAGGAGTTTTGCGCGCTGCTCTCCCTGCATATCCGGCGGGAAGAGAACGAACTCTTCGAGCTGATTCAGCGGACCCTGCCGAGGGAAGTGCTGGACCGCGCCGGCAGCGAGATCGAGCGCCGCGCGGTGCGGATTTGCCTGTGAGTGCTCGCCGCGGGGCCGAAGGCCACGAACTCATGCGGCAATATCGAATATGGCATTCGCCGAATCAGGAGGAAGCTCGCCGTGGGCGATCCGGTCCAGAACAATTTCCCGCGCTGCCGACTCAGCCCGTTGAATCGCGTCCTGCTTCGTGTCCCCGTACAGCAGGACGTTCAATTCCGGCACTTCGGCAATCCAACGGCC
>JAPKZC010000939.1:2970-4708 GCA_026394025.1 Candidatus Solibacter sp. | reverse complement strand
CTCTCTCCTACTCTACCGCCTTGGCGTGAACGGTTTCTTCCAGCCCAGTGACGATGCGTGTGACGCCGTCTTTGATGAGAGACACGTTGAAGTTAATGAGCAGGCCAAGACGTTTGTTGGCGAGCCGGAGATAGGTGAGGAGTTGCTTCTTGTGAACCGGGGCGAGCAACTCGATGGATTTGATTTCGACGATGACCTTGTCTTCGACGATCAGATCGGCCCGGAATCCCATGTCGATGCGGACTTCCTCATAGACCACGGGAATGGGCTGCTGTTGGACCGTGCGGAGACCCCGGCGGCCGAGTTCGAACGCCAGGACCGTGCCCTAGACGGATTCCAGCAAGCCGGGGCCGAGTGTTTTGTGGACGCGGAAAGCGGCATCCACAATCTCCCTGGCGATTTCGTTCTCGGTCATGGGCGTGACATTGAGTTCTCGCCAAGGCGCAAAGACGCAAAGAACGCAACCACAAACCGGCGACAAGGCGGAACGGAGCACGTCCCGTCCTGTCGCCGGACTTTTTGACTCTTGCCTAGACCTTGACGGCTTCCTTCTTGTACAGCGCCGCCATGTCTTCCATCGGAATCGGCGAGTAGTCCTTGGAGTGGCCGGCCTGGCCGAACTGAACCATGCGCTGCGCGACCACCTTCTTCATGGCCTCGCGCGCCGGCTTCATGTAGCCGCGCAAATCGAACTCTTCCGGCTTCTCGGCGAACACTTTGCGGATCGCCCCAGTCATCGCCAGGCGGTTGTCGGTATCCACGTTGATCTTGCGCACGCCGTTCTTGATGCCGAGCTGGATCTCTTCCACCGGCACGCCCCACGTGGGTTTCAGCTTGCCGCCGTACTGGTTGATGATGTCCTGCAATTCCTTGGGGACGCTCGAAGAGCCGTGCATCACCAGGTGGACGTTGGGCAGCTTGTTGTGGATCTCGATCAGGCGTGCCATCTTCAGCGTTTCGCCGGTCGGCTTGCTGCTGAATTTGTATGCCCCGTGGCTGGTCCCGATGGCGATCGCCAGCGCGTCCAACCCGGTCTGCTTCACGAATTCCACCGCCTGATCCGGATCCGTCAGGTGGCTCAAGCCGTCGCCGCCCGCGCCGTGGCCGTCTTCGATCCCGCCCAGGCAGCCGATCTCGCCTTCCACAGTGACGCCCTTGGCGTGCGCCATTTCCACTACTTCGCGCGTCACCGCCACGTTGTACTCGAAGCTCGACGGCGTCTTGCCGTCTTCCAGCAGCGAGCCGTCCATCATCACGCTGGTGAAACCCATGTCGATCGCGCTCTTGCACGTGGCCACGCTGTTGCCGTGATCCAGGTGCAGCACGATCGGAAGCTCCGGATAGACTTCGGTGGCCGCAATCATCAGGTGATAAAGGAATCGATCTTGCGAGTAGGCCCGCGCTCCGCGGCTCGCCTGCACGATCACCGGCGACTGGGTTTCCCTGGCCGCCTCCATGATCGCCTGGATCTGTTCCATGTCGTTGACGTTGAACGCGCCAACTCCGTACCCGCCTTTGGCTGCCTCGTCGAGAAGCTGCCGCATTGAGACTAATGGCATGTGAGGTTTCTCTCCTTTGGATTAAAATTGCGTGAAATGGTGCCCCAGCTTAAATTCCCAAGCTAACATGATTGCGCGAGGGGCGGCAACGCAGCCGCCCTTGGGTTGGCGCCTTCAACAAAGGCCGCACTTCCGGCGCCACGACCCACGGTGAGGAGCACCGGCACAGACGGCATCGT
>JAPKZC010000939.1:0-2875 GCA_026394025.1 Candidatus Solibacter sp. | reverse complement strand
GCCGCCCTGAGTTCGCTGGTCGCCGCAGTTGGCATGACGGCGATGAAGACCATTGTCGGCCTGTTGACCGGCAGTCTCGGCATCCTGGCCGAGGCGGCCCATTCCGCGCTGGACCTGGTGGCCGCGCTCATGACGTACATTGCGGTGCGCATCTCCGGCAAGCCGGCCGACCGAACCCATCACTACGGCCACGGCAAAGTGGAGAACCTCTCGGCGCTGATCGAAACCGCACTGTTGTTCATCACCTGCGGCTGGATCATCTGGGAAGCCACTCACCGCCTCTTTTTCCACAAGGTGGAGGTCGAGGTGACCTTCTGGAGTTTCGCCGTAATGGCCACTTCGATCGTGATCGATATCTCGCGCTCCCGCGTGCTTTCGCGCACCGCAAAGAAGTACAACAGCCAGGCGCTGGAGGCCGACGCGCTGCATTTTGAGACCGACGTGTGGAGTTCGTCGGTGGTGATCCTCGGCCTGGCGTGCGTCAAGTTGGGCGAATGGGTGCCGTCGCTCGGCTGGCTGCGCGAAGCTGACGCGGTGGCGGCGCTGGGCGTCTCGGCTCTGGTGATCTGGGTGTGCTGGCAACTGGGCAGGCGCACTATTGATGCCCTGGTGGACTCAGCCCCCGCCGGCATGGAAGAACGCATCCTCGTCGCGGTGTCGGCGGTTCCGGGTGTGCGAGACTGCCACAACATTCGCGCGCGCTACTCCGGCCCCATGCTGTTCATCGACCTGCACGTGCTGGTGGACGGCCGGCTGAGTCTCTTCGAGGCGCACGCGCTCACCGAAACCATCGAAGGCGTGATCCAGCAGATTGCCCCGCATGCCGATGTCACGGTGCACCCCGAGCCCTACTGAAGGCGGTCTATAGTTGCAGTCAGAGGACCGCTCCCTCACGGTCGCGGCTCGGATCGGAGCCACGACCGTAAGGGAGGGGTTTACGGCAAGAGGAAGCTAGTGTAACAGCGCGTAGTTCGCGGCGGCCAGGGCCATGACAATACCCCAGCCCGAATCGCGGTCCACGCCAGGGGCGCGGATATCCAACGCGGTCTGCTTCATGGCATTCAGGATCTGGGCATTGGTGTATGACGGCCTGACGGACTTGACGAGCGCCGCGACTGCCGCCGCGTGAGGCGCAGCCGCGGAGGTGCCAAAGAACGGCAGGAAGCCCGGTGTCTTGCTCGATGCGCCATCGGCCGCCGCGATGTCCGGCTTTTGCAGCAACGTGCCGCCGTTGGTGCCGAACAGAACGTTGCCGGGGGTGAGCTCGGCGCCGGCGGGAGTGTAGAAAATCCGCCGCGGGCCGTCGGAGCTAAAGGTCTCCGTCGGATTCGCGGCGCCGCCCACGAAAGCCTTGGTACCGGTCTTGGCGCTGTTCCAATAGGTGGCCGCGACGGACACCGTGTTGAGGCCCGCGTTGTGGCCACCGGTAGCCCCGCTGGTGGCGATCTGCAGGCCGGCCCCGAGTGTATCCAGATTCAGGGCGCGCTGCGCCGCCCCGCCCTTGCGGGCGATGACGATCCGGCTGTTGGCCGCAAATCCGGCGTTGCGGAAACACAGTTCATACGGATCCTGCGCGCCGGATTGTATGGTGCTGGAAGTGCAGAGCACCGATGTACCCGCCGCGTTGAGGACGAACAGGTCGTAGTCGTTGGTGGAGGCACCAAGCGGGTCCGACCACTTGATCTGCACGTAGGGCCAGCGGCGGGGCGCTGGCCGGTCCCGCGTTGAAATCGCCTTCCCAGGTGCCGGAGGTACCCGACGTGAGGTTGCCGCTGTTGCCTGCCGAGGAGAAGTATAGGGCGCCACTAGCGGTTACCGCGTTCACGGCCTGGGCGATCGGCCCATCCTGGAAGTATCCCTCATTGAAGTAGGTTACGTCGTCGACGATGATATCGCACCCGTACACGTTGCGGAGGGTCTGAATGTTGGAAGCGAAGCTGGCCACGCCGTTGAAGGCGGAGGCGAAGAACAACTGGGCTCCGGGCGCGAGGTCGTAGACGATTTCCGCCATCGCGGTGCCTTCGCTGGAGCCCGGATTGCCCGACTGGCCGGGCACTACCGTGAAGCCGGCCGGAAGATCGCCGGTGCCGATCAGCGCGGCGAGGGCATCCACCGAATCGGACATCACGCCCACCCTGACGCCGGCTCCGATCTGTCCCAACATGGACTTCACCAGATTGGCCTGGTGGCTGATATAGCCCTGGGAGGTCAGGGCGCCGATGAAGAACGGCAGGCCCAGGCTGTTGAACTTCGCAATCCGCCGCGGCGCCAGCAACATTTTGGGCGACAGGATGCGGTTGGTCTTGGCCTGCGCGGCCGGAGCGATATGCCTCACTTCCGGATTGGCGGCCAACGTTTCCAGCGCCGCCAGCGGTACCGCGGCGCTGATGGATTGGTGTTGCGCGGAGGAAAAGGTGACCACACCGCCGAGGGCGGCGATCTGGTCCAGCAGGCTGACCGATACGAACGCGCTGATATCCACGCGGGCATAGCCGGAAGCGGTCGGTTTCACCGAGTCCACCGCGGAGCCGTAAACGTCGGAGACCCCCGCCAGCATCTGGCCGCGCGACGCCTGCAACGCGTACCACAACTGCGAATCCAGTTTCTGCTGGGCGCCGGTGCGGTCCGCCTTCTCCTGCAAGAGGGCGCCGATCTGGTTGACGACGTTGGGGTCAATCGGCTCTTGCGCGAACAGCGCCGGACCGCAGAGCGAAACCAGCACTACCACCGAAGCGACGCCGGCATAACGCCGCGCACTCCGCAAGATTGGGCGCTTCCGGAACCGGCCCAAGGCCAGAAATCCGATGACGCTCGCCAGGAGGATCCACGCGCCCGGTTCCGGCACGGGGGCGGGGGTGAGGTCGGAGTACGCCGT
>JAPKZC010000497.1 GCA_026394025.1 Candidatus Solibacter sp. | reverse complement strand
CCCGCCGATGAACCCGAGCGGCATCCGGCTGGGTTCGCCTGCCGTCACCACGCGCGGGTTTGCGGAGCCGGAAATGCGCGAAGTGGGTTCGCTGATTGCCGAAGTGCTGACCAACATCGCAAGCGAGGACGCCATCGCGGGCGTGCGGCAGAAGGTGGAGGCGCTCACCGGCCGCTTCCCGCTCTACAGTTGGAAGCGCGAAACCGTACGGGCGTAGCATGCCGTCGCACATCGTCATTGATGCCCGCCGCATACGGGATTTCGGGATCGGGACCTACATCCGGAGCCTGGTGCACGCCCTGGGCGGCATCGACCGCGACAACCAATACACTTTGGTCACCGGTCCGGCGGAGGTCAGCATGCTGGCCGGTTTGCCGGAAAACTTCCGCTCCGCGGTCTGCGCGCGAAGCGACCATAGCGCGCTCGATCACGCAGCGTTCCCGCTGTTTCTTCGCGGCCTCTCGCCGGACCTGGTGCACATCCCGCTGGCCCGCGTCCCGCTGCTCATGATCAAGCCCTATGTGGTAACTATCCACGACATGGCGAATCTGCTCTTCGAGGAAGAGACGTCGAACCTACGGATGCAGTTGCGCCGCTTCCGTTTCGGCCGCGGGTTGCGGCGCGCCGCGCGAGTGATTGCGGTGAGCGAGTCGACGAAGCGGGACGTCGAAAGGCAGATGGGGGTGCCTTCCAGCCGAATCTCCCGGGTGTACAACGCGCCCGATCCCGCGTTCTTCGCACGCGCGGACCCCGGCGGGCAGGAACAGCAACTCATTCTGGAGCGCTACCAGATCGAGTATCCGTTCATCCTGTACGCCGGCAACATCCGGCGCCATAAAAACGTTCCGCGACTGGTGGAGGCCTTCGCGGTGGTGCGCGAGCAACTGGCCGCGCACCCGGTCTACAAGGATCTGCGGCTGGTGATTATCGGCGACACGATTTCGCAATACCCTGCGGTGCGGCAGGCGGTGATGAAAAGCCGGGTGGAGAGCGTGGTGCGTTTTTTGGGCTTCGTGCCCTTCGAGACGCTGCGCTGTTTTTACGAATCGGCGGCTGGTTTCGTTTTTCCGTCGAGATATGAGGGTTTCGGGTTGCCTCCGCTGGAAGCCATGGCGTGCGGCACGCCGGTGGTGACCTCCAACGTAAGTTCGCTGCCCGAAGTGGTGGGCGACGCGGCCATTCTGGTGAACCCCGAGAACGTTTTCGACATCGCGCGCGGCATCGGCGACATGCTGCTGGATGAGGAGTTGCGCGCGCGCATGATCCGCCGCGGGCGGGAGCAGGCGGCGCGTTTCAGCTGGGACTGGACCGCGCGCCAGGTGTTGGATATATATGAGGACGTGATCGGACAATCCTGAGCCCCAGCCGCCGCTTCGCGCGTTTCGGACTAACGGGATTACGGTTTTGGAGGTACGGTCACTTTCAATGCGCGCGCTTCCGCCCAAAAGATTCTTCTTGAAAACAGGTACGTTGCCGCGTATGCTGTAGAAACATCCTAATAGGAGGGATCGATTCAATATGGCAACCACGCGCACGGCTCAGGTTACTTTGGCGAAGGACCCGGACACGGGCAAGCCGGTAGCGACGATTTACACTGCCTCGGACGTCACGCTGGCCGATATCGGCGTGCTTCAGGGGAAGCTCTTTGGAGAGGTTTTTAAAGCGAACGGAAAGGCCCTCGGCCTGAAGTTCTGCGAAGGCTGCCGGTCCGGTTTGGACAAGCTGCTGATTAAGGACATCGCGACGTTGCCGGGCAAACAACTGGCGATCAAGGTCAAGTTCTAAGCCAATTTCGAAGAGGCGCGGGCGCGGAGCGTATCCGCGCCCGTCTCTATTCCAGAGCGATGAATCTTCCCAAGCTCGGTGTCGGCATTTCCTTTCAGGCGACTCTTGCCGACTACGTGTTCGACTTTTCCGAAACGTTCGACTTTATCGAGATCGTACCCGACATGATGTGGCAGGATGCCGGGCGCGACGAATCGCCGCGCTATCGCGTGAACCCGGACGCGCGGGACTTGCTCGGTCGAATGGCGGCCCTTAAGCCGGTGGTGGCGCACTCGATCGGCCTATCCATCGGCACTGCCGCGCGGTTCGATCGAGGCCACGTAGCGCAGATCGCGGAGTGGCGCCGCCGCTACGCAATGCCGTGGCACAGCGATCATCTTTCCTCGATGCACGCGCAGCATCACCGAGGCATGGAAGTGAATGTAGGCTTGATGATGCCGGTGCCTTGCGATCAAGCGTCGCTCGACATGCTGGCCGGGCGCATTGAGCACGTGCGGGCCACTGTCCCGGAGTTCTTGAATGCTCTTACCCGCCGGTCCGGCTGCGGCCTGCTGCTCGACCTGCACAACGTCTACACCAACGCGCGCAACTTCGGCTTCGACCCCTACGCTTTCTTGTCGGAGCTGGATTTGACGCGAGTGGGCGAGATCCACCTGTCGGGCGGCATGGAACTCGATGGCTTCTATCTCGATGCTCACGATGGACCGTGCCCCGCGGCGCTCTGGCCGATGCTCGATTGGGTTCTGGCACGCGCACCGAACGTTGGCGGCGTCGTGTTTGAAGTGTTCAATACCAACTTCCCCGATATGGGCGCCGAGGCGTTGGCCGGGGAGTTGAGCCGGGCGCGCGAGATCTGGGCGAGGCATTCCCTTGTCGCTGGCTGACTTTCAGAACGCGCTGGCGGCCATGGTGATGGACGTGTCATTCGCGCAGGCGGTCCGGGAAGATGCCACGCGGGCGCTGGCGGCGTTTGATCTCGACCGGCGCGAACGCGAGCGACTGGCAGGCATCGCTTCGCAGCCGGGCCTTCGGATCGGCACTTTCTTTCACCACAACTTTCGCATGACGAAAATTGCGTACACGCTGCCGCGCACGAAGGAGAAGCTCGGGGAGAAACTGGGAGCCGTGCTCATGCTGTACTGGGATGAGTATCCCAACGTCCACGAGTACTTCGACCGGGAAGCACGGCGCTTTGCGGCGTGGTTGTTGGAACGAAGCGCGTCCGAAGACCTGAAGCGCGGGGTGCGGGAGGAACTCGCGGTGCTCGAGCTTGCGCT
>JAPKZC010000671.1 GCA_026394025.1 Candidatus Solibacter sp. | reverse complement strand
TTCATTACTCTGGCAGTGGCGGGCTCGGTACTCGTCGCTTTCGGGCAGGCGCCGCCGGCGGCGGGACGGGGCGGCCAGCAGCCCATGCCGCCCGGACCGAATCCGAATTCGCAGTACCGTCTGGGCCCCGACTCCATGCCGCAGGAAGGCGTGCCCAAAGGCGAGATCCGCGGGCCGTTCACGCTGCCCAGCAACGTCTATCCCGGGACGCAGCACACCTATTGGGTCTACGTGCCGGCGCAGTACGACGCGGCGGTGCCGGCGAGCCTGATGGTCTTCCAGGACGGGCAGGCGTTCAAGGACGGGACTGGCGATTTGCGGGCGCAGAATGTGATGGACAACCTGATCTACCGGCGTGAGATTCCAGTGATGATCGGCGTGTTCATCAATCCGGGACGCAGGCCGGATCAAGTTGAGCCCAGCCCGCAGACCGGCTGGGGCGACGGCACCACCAATCGCGGCATCGAGTACAACACGCCCGACGACAAATACGCTCGCGTGATTACCGAAGAACTAGTGCCGGCGCTCAACAAGGATTACAACATTTCGAAAGACCCGGAACAGCGGGGAATCGGGGGCTCGAGTTCCGGCGCCATCGCCGCATTCGCGGTGGCGTGGGAACGCCCCAACGAATTCCGCAAGGTGCTAAGCAATGTGGGTAGCTTCGTGAACCTACAGGGCGGCTACGTGTACCCGGAGCGCGTGCTGGCGAGCGAGAAGAAGCCCATTCGCGTGTTCCTGTGCGACGGGCGCAACGATAATCGGGGCCTGCGTGCCGGGGTTTACGACGAAAAGCGCGATTGGTTCTACCAGAACGTCCGCCTCATGAAGGCGCTCACGCAGAAGGGCTACGACGTGAATTACTCGTGGAGTATGAACCTTCACGGGCAGAAGTTCGGCGGGATGATACTGCCCGAGATGATGCGCTGGCTATGGCGCGACGGCCCCGTCTCAACCGATGTCAACGACATGGTGGAGCGCAGCCTGCGCCAGCCCGCGGCGAGAAAGACGGATCAGTAGCAGCCCGCGGCTACTTCAACGCGCCGGCGGATTCACGAAGGCGGCGATGTCTTTGGCGGCCTTGGTTTCCACGCCGGGCTTTTGCAGAAAGCCGAGATCGCGGAACCACTCGATATAGCGGTACTGCCAGGTGCCGAACGGTATGTCGTTGCGGTCTGTCAGACCGCCGGTCATGCGGCTGCCGTCGGGCAAGGCATCGCCGGGGTGCCGCCCATTGCCGTAAATGTGCATCTCGATGTTTGGCACGCCGATCCCGAGCATCGCCGTAAAATACTCCATTGCCCAGACCGCATGCACCTTGTCGCCCGAGCCGGCACAGATGAGGAATGCCGGAGGCACATTGCGTGGAATCGGCGGCGCGGTCCGATTGCGAGCGAACGGCGTGGGGCCGGGATAGACGATACCCGCGAAGTCGGGCCGCGAAGAGATGCCCGCCAGAGGGTCGCCGGGGTCGCTGTTGTTCTTGTCGAAGTCGCCAAATAGGACGGCGGCCGGCGCCGCCAAGTCGGCGCCCGCCGAAAAGCCCATGATGCCGATCTTATTCGGATCGATGCCCCATTCCCTGGCATAGGCACGCACCAGGCGGACGGATTGCAGCGCATCGTTCACGGCGTCCTTCTGCACGTCGTAACCATCCTTGCGCAGGCGATTCCGCAGGATGATGGTGTTGACCCCGAAGTTATAGAAGAAGGGGACGAAATCGGCGCTCTCCGTGCCGACGTTGAGGGTGTTGTGCCCGCCGCCCGCCACCAGGATCACGGCGGCACCGGTATTGAGCCCGCGCTCCACCGGGTGTACCTCGATGGAAGGGTTGTGAATGTTGACGATGCTGTTGATGCGCCCGGGCACGGTCTGGCTCATGTTGTATTGCTCGGCCTCGCGAACGCGCTCCGCCTTGAGAAACGGTGAGCCAGGAGGATAGAGAGGCACCACCACGCCGCCTGGCAGGATGGGCAGGGGAGCATAGGGGGCGTCGGTCGCCGGGCCAGGTTTCGGCACTGCGAGAGGCGCCGGAAGCGGCGGCAGCGTGGCGCGTGGCGCGGTTTGGGCGCTGCCCGCGTTCGACGCCAGTGCGAACAGCAACAGCCCGGCGCAAGCGGGCCAGATCGTTTTTCTTGGCATTGCGAGAACTATATCACCGATGCCCCGCGAAAGGGCAAGCTATGGCTGCAACGTCAGGGTAGCTTTTCCGGCGGGACCGGCGTAGATCAGCTCGAGCGAGCGTATGTCCTTCGTCTTCCCTCTGTATTGGAAGAAAATCAGTCCCGCCACGGGAAGCGCGCGGTCGCCTTCCGGCAGCGTGGCTTTCAACACCCGCTGCTCCATCGCGCGCCGCACCGGGAACGGCATCTTCGGCGGTGTGGGCGGCTCGTTGGATTCACCCTGCCCGCCACCACCTCCGCCGCCGCTCATGCTGGATTTCGACTTCTTGGTTTCCAAAGGCGGCTCCCACTCGGGATCTTTCAGGGACCCGGCGACCAGACCGAACGGCTGTGTGGACAAGGCTGTTTTCTTTCCGTTGATGCGCAGCGAAAAGTCCTCGGCGCTCAGCGTGGTCCGCGCCCCTGCCGCGCCGAAAAACCCCGTCTCCACCACCACGTACTCCTCCGTGGTCAGGGCCCCTTGCGACGTGGCGATCCCGTGGCCCGTGAACTCGGCCGCAATGGTCACCGTTCCCGCCTGAGCGTGGGCCTGATAGTCCGTCGGGGCCGCTCTGGGTGGCATGCCCTTCGATTCGCTGGCGGGCGCTTCTTTGCCCGGCGCGGTTTGCCCTTGTGCGCACAGGCAGAGAGCGCTTAGCAGGAAACCAATAGTCAACGCAGAGAGATTTCGCATTCCAGCTTTCAAGCTAGCATAGCCTGGACGCACCCGGCATCAGTGACCCGGTGCGCGGATCAGCCCGAGCCGCCAGGGTAACGGCGCGCGGCATTTCGCCGTGGGAAACTTCACCATCTCCACGCCGGGCCGCGTTCGGTTACATTGAAGCTGTGTTGACCGAATGAAGACCGCCGTCACCCGCGACTTGGCGCAGATCCGCGTGCAAATCGAGGACTTCCTCAAGGGCGCGCGCGAGCCCGCGCTGCTGGAACCCGGCGAGGAGCTATTTCCCCTGAGCGGCGAGAACTACGCGCTCGAAATGCGCGGGTCGCGACTCACCCTTCAGGCATGGGACCGCACGCGCAATTGGAGCCGCCGGGTCACCGCCATTGTCGAGGCGACCAACGCACGGCTTGCGATGACGGTGGAACGCTTCGCACACCGGGAAGGCCAGATGTATCTGCTCGATCTGGGACGCCGCTCAGGCGTGGAACTCAGCAAGCGCACCGGCCGTCTGGTATTCCGCGAGCGCTTCCGCCTCTTCCTGCGCCGCCAATTTCCGGAGTGGAGGCTAGCCGAAGTCTGCGCCGAAGCCGACCTGGCGCACTCCCTGTCACCTGCCTTTCCGCGCGCCTACCTGAAGCACGGACAACACGGTTGGGCCGCCATCGCGTGCCCGCCCGATGCCGACGCCTCGGCAGTGCTCTCCTTCGGGCTCATCTGGCTGGCCTACCTGCGCGCGCGCGAACGGCGAGTGGCGCTCGAAGGGCTGGCGCTCTACATCCCCACCGGCCGGGAGCGGGCGGCCGCATTGCGGATTCTGTGCCTCGACCCGGGGTCTGCCCGCTTCGAGCTCTTCACTTACACGGCGGACGACGTCCTGCTGCGCGCCGAACCGCGCGATTACGGCAATCTGGATACCCGCCTCGAACCCTGCCGCCGCCCCGCGCCCAACATCGCCGAACCGTGGCAGCAGATCGCCGCCCTTCCCGGCGTGGAGCGGATTCCGAAACACGATGGCCGCACCAGCCTGCGGGTGCGCGGCATTGAATTCGCGGAACTTTCCGGCGGCGACCTTTTCTTCGGACTGGCTGAACGCCGGCCGGCCCGCGAGCATCATGCGCCGGAGATCGCGCGCCTGGCCGAAGNNNGCTCTACCGCCAGTATCCCGAGGCGTGGCTGGAATCGCAGGCGCGCGCCGAGATCGAGACGCTCGATGCCACGCTACGCCGCGACCCCATCTACGGACAGGTGCCCGCTTTTGCCGGAGGGGAGCGCGGCATCCTGGACCTGCTGGCGGTGGATCACACTGGCCGGCTCACTGTGGTGGAACTGAAGGCGAGCGCCGATCCGCACCTTCCGCTGCAGGCGCTGGACTACTGGATACGTGTGAAGTGGCACCAGGAGGCCGGCGAGTTTTCCGCTAACGGCTACTTTCCCGGTATCGAACTGCGCCCCGAGGCGCCGCGATTGTTACTAGTCTCACCATCGCTCGAATTCCACCCGTCCACGGAGACCATATTGAGCTTTTTCGCACCAGGCATTGAGGTGGAGCGAGTCGGCCTGGCGGTAGAATGGCGTAAGGGGCTGCACGTCATGTTTCGGCTCACCGGCGCGCAAGGCCCCCAGTGACCTCTATGCTTAAAGTCCTGAAGCAAGCCAAGGCCGCCTTCTCCCTGCTGAGCGCGGACGAAATCCACAAACAGGCGGAATTACCGGTGCATGTCGGCCTGGTGGCCGATGGCAGCGGCGCTTATGCGGAGATGGAGGAGTTCCTGGCGCCCTCCACTCTGCCGCGTCAGGAGTGGCGCCGGCGGATGTGCCAGGTGCATCGCGCCAATGATGCCCACGTGCCCGCCAACGTGGATATCGTGCTCTACGAACCAGGCCTTGCCTGCCCGGCGGGCGCGTATACGTTTCATCGCGGCCATGCCGCGGCCACCTGCGCGGAGATCCTAAACGATAAGAAAGACCTGGATCTCGCGCTGGGGCGTCAGTTTCTGGCCTTCCGCCGCCCGGTGGTGGAGCGCATCATCCATATGGTGTCGAAGGAAAACGCCTTGT
>JAPKZC010001087.1 GCA_026394025.1 Candidatus Solibacter sp. | reverse complement strand
GGAACAGGTAGTCCCCGACGCTGCCGCTCAATTTCGCTTCGCTGGCACAGGGATCGCACCCGTCGCTGGGATCGCTACCGGAGTGCACCACCAGCGTCACTGCTGCGTTGCCGCAGGGCGGATTCTTGCTGACGCTCGCCAGGTCCGCCGCTGTCGGGCACCACTTCACTTGCACCATGGTCCGCGTGCGGGTGCAGGTGTCGGCGCCGTGCAACCCGGGGTCGCGAATCCCGTCGTCCTCCAGCGCCGTGACCGGCCGCTCCCACACGTCGGCATAGAGAAGATAATCGCCGGCGGGGAGCGCCGGCGCTCCGGGAAAGTCCGCCTGCTGCGTGTAGGAGAACTGCCCGGTCTGGTCGGCGCTCGGGCGCAACCGGGCGTAGACTCCATCGGCGAACAGGTCGCCGGGTGCCAGCTTGTCCTTCGCCGGCACCAGCGGGCCATCAGTCTTCGCCCGTTTCGGCGCGCCACTGCCAACGATCTGGCCTAGCGCCTCGTCTACGCGGGCCTTGAGAATGTCGACCAGTTCATTCCAGTCGGCATCGGTCAGCATCCGTCCCTGCTGCTGGTAGACACCGGAATAGCGTTTGCGCGCCTGCCGGGAATCACGGGAAATTTGCGTTTTCATGGCACTATGCTCTTTCGCATGGAATTCTTCGGTTGGTGGGATGAGATGTCATATCTTCACCCGGGGAGGAACCAGAGCCATGCGCGAATCGATGACGACCGCCGCTTCGATTCCTACAGGTAGAAATTCACCCAGTTTCGCGACCAGCGCAGCGATGCGGCCACGATGGTTGCCGGCGTGACCGGTGCCCATTTCGCCGCCATCCTCCGCGCCCGTCACGATGGCGCCGCTCGAGCTGGCGTGCAGAATCCCCATCGACGGCAGCGCCACTCCGGTTACGGTGCCGTCATCAAGATAGGCCGGCGCAGCCGCCGAGCAGCGCAGGAGGAGCACCGAAGCAGGCGCCGGCGACGTCGTCCAGGGTACCCGCGAAAAGCGCAGGCAACTCGCCTTCGCTCCTGCGTCGAGGGGCAGAACCACCTGGTCGGACATGTCGGCCTGGTCGGGCTGGCCGGGTAGAATGCAGTCCGTAGCCTGCAGGCACGTCGCCGTGAGCTTGGTCAGCACTGTGCAGCCGGCCATACGCGCCAGCCCTTTCGGAACGGAGAGCGAGCCGATCAGCGCATTGGACAGGTCCACCACCGGCGCATCCACATTCGCGGCACTCCCCGTCAGCTCGACGAAGCCGGCATTCCGCGCCGTCACCGCACCGCACGCGGCCGTCACCACGCCGGCGAAAGCCAGATTTTCGAAAATGTGCGTCCTGCCATCGTCCAGCGCCACCGCGCCGGTGATGCGCAGCGGGCCATCGGTGAGGCCCTCGTAGCGCACCGTATCGGCGGAAGCATCGATGCGGATCAGTGCGTGGCTGGCGGCGGCATGAATATCGGCCCACGCCAGGGTCTGCTGCCCGGCGAAGTATTTGCCCCGCGGCGGTGCCATGAACAGCAGCAGCCTTTTGGGGTGGAAGTGGCCGCTGTTCCATGACGGCGTGCGCAGGTCCACTGTGCGCGCCGAACGATCGTCGAAACCTCCCGGCTGGCAAGGGTTGCCATGCGGGTTGGCGGTGCGCCACGAAAATGCCACTTCCCCGGCGCTGGATGGGCGGGCCACCGCGTTGGTGGCCAGGGTTTGCACCGCGCGCGACCGGATACGGAAATCGACCGTGCCCATCGGCAGGCCCGGATGGGTGGCGGCGGCTGCCATATCCACGTCGGCATCCGGCGTGCCCAACGGAATGTCCGCGTCCTCGCCGTAGGCTATCGCCGAGAGCACCGGCTGGCCGATGCGAGCCGTGAGGATCACGCGCTTCCAGCCTTCCTGCACTTCGGCAGCAGTGGAGGCAATCGTCCGCGCGATGGCGCCGACGCACTCCAGCGTGCCTTTAGCCTGCCGCCAGGCGATGGCATTCTCCACCTCGCCCCGCCGCCCGCCGGCGT
>JAPKZC010000784.1 GCA_026394025.1 Candidatus Solibacter sp. | reverse complement strand
GGAATCCACCGATAGCGCTGGTGGAATACGATCCAGGCAGACGAGCGGGATTCCTGCCCTCATCATCTCTTCAAGGTGGGTAGGTGGGCCGGTGCTCGGCGCCACAACCGCCAGCACGCCGTCAACGCAGCGCGCCCGCAGCAAAGCGAAAACACTCTGCTCGCGCTCTACGTGATCATCGGTGTTGAAAATGTTAAGCAGATACCCTCTCTTGAGCGCCGCATCTTCCGCCCCCCGCACCAGAAGAGGAAAGAACGGGTTGGTGATGTCTGAAATGACCATCCCGAGCGCATGGGTCCTGCGCGACTTTAAGCTGCGCGCCGCGTGGTTGGGATGAAAATCCAGATCCTTGATGGCCTGTTCGACGCGCGCCCGCAGTGGATCCTTCACGGCGGCCGCCCCGCTCATCACGTTTGAAACTGTGCCGACTGACACTCCGGCTCGTCGCGCAACGTCTTTAATCGTAGCCATCTTATGTGCCAATAAACTCCGAACTGAGTCAGATTAGATCCCATACAGCCAACCGCGATCACTCCGGGCTCCATACTGGCACCCGCAAGACCCGCCGTGGGCGGCGCTTCTTTTGTCAAGCCATTAAATAATGGGCCCTTCAGCCGTGGTGAATCGGTCCGCCTGTATCTTAGCTTGAAACAGTTCAATTATCGCGCCGGTTCCCGCCGTAGTCAACAGGCAGTCTCTACGAATTCGCATCCGGGCAGTTCCCCGCCAGCCAACGGCATCTCCACCCACCTCAGGGCGATCAGGGCGGTGTTCGAATAGCTGGGATTCGATCTGCGCACCGGACTGTGGCAAACTCCAGAGTGCTTACTGCATGTCTGCTGTCACTTGGCTCAGGGACGGAGTACTCCTGAAGCCGGCGCGACAGTTGGCGCCCTTCATTGTCGAAGTCACCGAAGGCGCGGCCGGGGCCGGAGTGGGCTCTCCCCACGAACCGGGGCGGAGGATCGGAGCAGCGTGGTGGGGATGCGCGCTGAAGAAACCTCTGCCGGGAGGGCAATCTGAATTGGAGCCTTGCTTTTAACTCCAGTCCGTGTGGGCGGAGAGGGACCGATCCGAATTTGATCTTGAACCCAGGCGGACTCCGCCGTTCCATCGGCGAGGGGCTTATTTTCAGCGTGTTGCGTGGCCGACGGAAAATGATTGACAGGAACATGGGTCTGTGGTAAGTGATTGTTGTTAGAGGTTGAATCGATTCAGGCGAGGAGGCAGCTTTGAAACACAACATCATCGCAGCGGCTTGTCTTATGGTGGTTTTGCTTGTCGCGCCAGTTTCGGCGCAGAGCGACCGCGTCACCATCACCGGCACCGTCGCGGACCCTGCGAGCGCCTTCGTCCCAGGCGCGAAAGTCACGGCAGTAAACACCGAAACCGGGGCAGTGTACGAAACAGCCAGCACACCCACCGGCAACTACACGCTCCCGTCACTGCCCAAGGGCAGCTACGATTTGAGCGCTCAGGCGGCCGGATTCAGCAGGAGTATCCAAAAGGGCATCCAGGTTCAGGTGGCTCAGACGATCCGGATTGATGTAGTCCTCCAGGTCGGCGCCACGTCGGAATCCGTCACCGTGACAGCCCAGGCTTCGCTGATCCGGACCGAGAACGCAGAACAGAGCATCAATGTCATTGGCGACCGCGTTAACGCGCTTCCCATGAATTTCGGCGGCGGTGGCAACAGCACGGGGCAAATGCGCAACTGGCTAAGCTTCGTCGTTCTCTCCCCCGGCGTTTCCGGAACCGACGAGTACGCGTCCGTCAACAACAGCCCCGTCAATAGCTTTAAGATCTATCTGGAAGGGCAGGATGTTACCAGCTCGAACGACGTCGGTTGGCAGAGTAGTGTCGCCGCGGCGTCGGTAGAGACAATCGGTGAATTCTCGGTACAGTCCTCCAATTGCGCGGCCGAGTTCGGCCAGATCAACGGCGGACTGTTCAACTTCACCATTAAGTCCGGCACGAACCAACTCCATGGCAGTGCATACGAATACCTCACCAACGAGGCGTTCGATGCAGGCACGCCCTTCACCAAGGCCAAACCCCGGAGCCGGAAGAACGATTTTGGTTTTAGCCTGGGCGGGCCGGTTTATCTGCCGAAACTCTACAACGGCCGGGACAAGACTTTCTTCTTCTTCAATATCGAGTGGTTCCGCAACAAGACGATGACCGCCGGTTACTACAGCACCGTGCCCACCGCCGCCTATCGCAACGGCGACTTCAGCGCCGCCCTCACCGGACGGCAACTCACCACCACACTAGACCCGCTCGGGCGGACGATAGTAGAGAATGTGGTCTACGACCCCGGCACCAGCCGGCCCATGAGCGGCACGGTGGTTCGCGACCCCTTCCCCGGAAACAAGATCCCCGTGTCGCACTTCGATCCGGTTGCAGTAAAGATTCAAAACCTGATTCCGGCGCCCGACAACTCGGGACTGATTAATAACTGGCAGCAGGTCTACCCGGGCTACCGTTTTCAATCCGTGCCGGGCTTCAAGATCGATCACAGTTTCAGCCCCAATACAAAACTTGCTTTCTACTACTCCAAGGAAGATACCAATTTACTGGGATGAACGATTCAGCTCACGGGGCGGAAAGATCAGCCGATCTACGGGCACACCACGCGGCCCATCGCAGACCGTAATCGAGGGTAACAGAAGAAGTGGCGCTTCGGCCCCGGGGGCTGGACGGTTGGCGGCCTGCCTGCTGGAACACCCACGCCTCCGGGGATGTACGTTAACCACCTGTACATCGTCCTGGGGCTGCTCTATGGCGAGGGCGACCTGGATGAGTCACTCCGCATCTGCATTCGAGCCGGGGACGATACTGACTCCAACGTCCCTGCTGTCGGGGGAGTGCTATTCACGACCTTGGGCTATTCGAACCTGCCGGAGCGGTTCAAGGCCCCACTCGACGAGAAGACGAAGCTCCATTACCTTTTTGATAACAGCGCATGGCTCGGCCACGTGAAGGGCGTCTACACCATGCAGGAAGTGTACGAGGCCAGCGAGAGAGTGGCCCGCCGGGTCATCCTCAAGGCCGGTGGGCGGATTGAGAAAGACGCCTCCGGCGAGGACTTCTTCCTACTCCCCGTAAGCGACCCCAAACCTAGCCGACTCGCCGGACCCGAGTTCACCGGGCCTGGGACGGAGGCGCGTGCCGCTTCTGCACCCGGGGACACCGCCGAACGCCTCACCAAGGAAGAACTTGCCAGGCTCCGTGGAACGGGGCCTGGTGCCGAAAGTGCGTTCGCGCAATGGGCGCCAGGCTGGACGCTGAGTGGGGGCTGCGACCTCGGGCTGGCCGCGGAGATATACGGCAAGGAGAATATTGTGGTCACTTATCCTCCGGACAAGAACACTGCCTGCAAGCTCTCCAAGCAGGTCACCATCCCCGGCGGCTTGCAGACGATGATGCAAGTTGTGGTCGCAAACGCTACCAGCGGCGCGTTCACTCTGGTCGTAAATGTCGGCGGGCGGGAGGCGTTCGTCGGGCACGTATACAACCGATGGAGAAACGAAAAACCCTGGATGCACGCTTATGTTGACCTCACACCTTGGGCAGGGAAGACTACTACGGTGGAACTGATCAATCAGCCTAACGCCCGGTGGAACTACGAGTGGGCCTACTGGTCGGATATTCTGTTCGAGAGCAAAGCAGCGACCAGCGAGCCGTCGTCGTGGAGAGACAAGCCCGCGTGGCTGAATAGCACGAACGAGGGACGCAATTTCCAAAGAAAGTGATCCACAATCAACTCTTTGAGAATTCCTTGGCGCCGCGGGAGGCCATCTGGGCGGGCGCGCAGGGCGGAGGAGAGCAATGCGCCCATGAGGGCCCGTCGGGTCATATCATTCCTTGGATTGGCCCGTCATCGATCGGCGCCGTGCGTCACCCGGATGCGCTTCCGGTCGGGGTTCGGTTGCGATTCCGCGATGATAATCCGTTTGAGTTCGGCGATCGCCGCGGCGGCCTCTTCGTCCCGTCCCAGCCGGCGCAACGCAATCGCCAGTTGGCTGCGAGCCATTCGGTCGCTCGCATCATACCTGGCCGCAAGTCTTAGTTCTTCGACGGCCTTTGGATAGTTTTCGGCACTCACATAAAGTTTGCCCAACAAGCTGTGCGCTTTCGCGAAGGCGGGTTGGGCGCGAGTGGCGGCGATCAAAGCCTCGAGGGTTTCTGTGAATTTGGCGGTCCCCGGCTCCGCGCCTTCCTGGGCCAGGGCTTGTGCCAAGAGATAGTTGAGTGTCGCATCGCCCGGCGATTTCTTGAGACGTTCCCGCAAAACCGCGCTGGCGAGATCCGGCTGGCGCATCTCGGTATACAGGACACCGAGCCCGGCGGCGCCATATTGCCGATTCGGATCGAGCCGGTTTGCCAGTTCGAATTCCGCTGCCGCCTCCTCGTGCTTTCCAAGCTGCGCTTTGAGAATACCCCTGAGGGTGTGGAGGCGCGCAGATTCCGGCACGTTTCGCAATCCGATGTCCACGAACTCCGTCGCCGTGTCCTCCGATTCGTTTTGCAGACAAATCGCCGCCAGATCGAGGTAGTTCCGTTCGTCCTTTGGAGCGATTTCGATGGCTCCGCGGAGATGGGCTACCGCAGCGTCGAGTCGTCCACCGGCGGCTTCCGCCGATGCCAGCAAGTTCAGGGCGTCCGCCCCCGCGCCGGAATCCGCGGCGAACGGTTGCAGGGTTTCGATCGCAGCGGCGGACTTCCCGGCAAGCAACTGGCTGTAACCGAGGTTGAACCTTGCGTTCACGCTGTCCGGATCAGCCGCAAGCAGCTTTTCGAAAACGGGCACGGCGTCCGAAGGACGGTCCAGCACAAGGAGACACGCGCCGTACAGAGAGTACGCTCGTGGGTTGCGCACGATCTGCGCCGTGGCTTTCTCAAAGTGGGATACGGCGCGGCCGCAATCACCGCCTTCGAAGGCCAGCACCCCGGCCATCGCGTGGGCCACGGCGTTTTCCGGTTCGAGGCGAATCAGCCGGTCCAGAGATGCGGCTGCCCGCGGATCGTGCGACCGATAGCCGACCTCCACCACGCCCTTGAGGGCGGCGGCAAAATCGGGAGCGTATCGCAGGGCGGTTTCGAAGCTCGCGATGCTCTCTTTGTCGCGCCCCAGGCCGGCGAGCGCCAATCCACGTGCCGTCCACACCCCGGGATCTTCGGGTTGGGTCCGCAGCAATGAACCGGCCAGGGTGAGGGCGTCCTGAAACCGTTTCGACCGCAATGCCTCCGCCAGTGAATCCGCGCTGCACAACCCGGTGCCGATAGCCGCCAGCAGGACGATCGGGCATGCCTTCATGGTCAGATCATAGCAACGGAACAAACGGCGGATCTTATTCGGCGTCCTTCACACACCGGAAACCCACGCCGCCGGACCGATCCTTGCCGGGGGCCATCAACAAGTACTTGCCATGTTCGGCCAGCTTGTTGACGGGAACTTGCTGGCGTACACGAACGGCTGTAGAACCGGCGTATGCGGCTCCCACCCGGGGCTGATCAGCGCGCCGGCGAATTTGCGCTCGATCTTCGAGATGCGGCGCAACGCTTCGGCGTGGCGATCCGGAATCTGATTCCAGATGCCCCAGATGTTCTCCCAGCTTTCATACCCGACGCCGTTGAAGAAGGCGTGCTGGAGATCGTCGGTCTTATCGCGCGCCCAGCGCCGGCAGATATTCACCATGTGGCGCGTCTCCAGCCACTTGAAGCGGCTGACGGTGGGCACCGGGGGGAAGTTCGCCGGAGGAGGAGCGCCGCCCGGCGTTTGTGGCGCCGACGAGTAGCGCCAGTAACCCCAAGTCATGTTGTTCCACATCAGCATCTCGTCGGAATCGAGGCCGCTTTCCGGTTCGAGGACCAGCGGGTGCCCGGCGCGGTCGGAAGCGTCGCGGAAAGCGCGGGGAACGCCGCGCATGGTGTCGCCGTTCAGTCCGTCGGCGCCGGCCTCTTTGAAGAGCAGGGCCGTCGCCTCCCAGTTGGACATGCCGTACTCGTGCGTTCCCTGGTCCCACAGCATGATGGGGAACAGCACGCGGACACCGCGCCGGTGGAAGTCGGCCACCATTTGTCGCAGGCCGGGAAGGCCCCCAGGCATGTCGCGGAGCAGGTCGTTCTGGTTGCGGTCGTCCAGCCCGATGTTCGGGTACGTGTGCCAGACGAGAACGCTGTCTATGCCCCGTAGCGTTTCTCGAGATCGTCCAGATAGCGGTCCACCGTGTACTTTCCGGCAACGGGATCGGAAAAATAGCGATCCTCCACCATCATCTGGGGCTGGATGAAGCTGCTCTGCGCACACTTGAATTCCGGGCGGGCGTATTGGGATCCATCGTAGCCGATGCGGATCAGCCGCTCCTTGCGCCAGTGCTGGATGTCCGCCAGCCACGACGCGAAGGCCGAAGGATCGGCCGGGCCGGGAATCTCCTCGTTCTGCGATGAGTACCGCGTGTCCTGTGCCAGGAGAGTCGCGCTCAGTAACAGTAGGATGGATGCACGCATACAGTTATCAGCTCCTTTCGCATTCCGTCACGCGCGCCGGGAAAGGGCTTCCCGATTACCCGGCGCGAATGC
>JAPKZC010000389.1 GCA_026394025.1 Candidatus Solibacter sp. | reverse complement strand
ACCGCCTCGCCGTGCAGGAAGCGCTTGTACTCGGTCTCGGCCTCCAGCGCGTGCCCGAAGGTGTGCCCGAAATTCAGGATGCGGCGCAGGTCGCCTTCGCGTTCGTCGCTCGAAACCACCTCCGCCTTCATACGCACGCTTTCGGCGATGATGTGGTCCACCGCGACGGGTTTGCGGGCCAACACGCTGGCGCGGGAGTCCGTCAGGTAGGTGAAGAGCTTTGGTTCGCGGATAATGCCCGCCTTGATGATTTCGTAGAGCCCCGCGCGGTATTCACGCTCGGGCAGGGTATCGAGAATGGCCGGGTCCGTGAGCACGGCGAGCGGCTGGTGGAAGCTGCCGATCAGGTTCTTGCCGCTGACCAGATTGACCGCGGTCTTGCCGCCGATGGCGGCGTCCACCTGCGCCAGCAGCGTGGTGGGAATCTGCAAGACCGGGATGCCGCGCATGAAGATCGCGGCCAGGAATCCGCCCATGTCGTTGACAATGCCGCCGCCGTACGCGATCACCATGCTGGAGCGGTCGCCGCCGAGTTGCACCATCTGCTCGGCCAGTAGTTCCACGTGCGCCAGGCGCTTCTGGTCTTCGCCGCCCGGCAGGTGGAGCACGTGGTACGAAACTCCCGCCAGTCCGGCCGCAAGCTGAGCCCCGGCGTGACGCCAGACGTCCTCCGTGGTGACGACGAATACCTTCCCGGCCTTGGGCGGAATGTACTGCGCGGCCTGCCCGATCACACCGCGTTCCACGATGGCTGCGTAGCGTTGCTGCGGCGTTTCGACCTGGTAAGTAGGCATACCCCTTTTTACCATGCAGCGCTCAAGCGTCGAGTCCGCTTCCGCGGCGGCCTCGCTTGATGCCCCTGCTATGCTTGCAGTGACGGATGAATCCGGATTTTCTTGTCATTGGAGCCGGAGTGGCCGGGTTGCGGGCGGCAATCGAACTCGCTGAAGCGGGTACGGTTTTGGTTGTCGCCAAGGACAGCCTCCGGGAATCCTCCTCCGAATACGCGCAAGGCGGCATCGCGGTCGCGCTCAGCGACGACGACGAGGTGGAGCTGCACGAACAGGACACGCTGTACGCCGGCGACGGTCTGTGCGACCCGACTGCGGTGCGCACACTGGTGGAAGAGGGTCCGGCGGCGATTCAGGAATTGATCGAGTGGGGCGCGGCGTTTGACCGGGAGGGCAACAAGCTGGCCTTCACCCGCGAGGGCGCGCACAGTCGCGACCGCATCCTGCACGCACACGGAGATTCCACCGGGCGCGAGATCGCGCGGACGCTTTACCAGAAGGCTTGCTCGCTGCCCAATGTGACCTTGTCGCGTGCTTGGTGCTTTGAGCTGGCATCCGCGCTACGGGCTGCAGATCATCTGGGCGCGCGCAACCGTGCTTGCTTCCGGCGGAGCAGGGCAGGTGTTCCGCGAAACCACCAACCCGAAAGTTGCCACCGGCGACGGCGTGGCCATGGCGTACCGGGCCGGGGCCGAGATCTCTGACATCGAGTTCGTACAGTTTCACCCCACCGCGCTGGCGGTGGAGGGGGCGCCCCGCTTCCTGCTTTCGGAAGCGCTGCGAGGCGAGGGAGCGCTGCTGCGCAACACCCGCGGCGAGCGATTCATGGAGCGCTACCACCCGCTCAAGGAGCTGGCGCCGCGCGATGTGGTGGCGCGGGCGATTGTGCGCGAGATGACGCGCAGCGGTGCACCGCATGTCTTTCTAGATCTGACGCATCGCGGTGAGAGTTTCATCCGCGCGCGGTTCCCGCGGATCTACGAGACGTGTTTGCGCTATGGCGTGAACATCGGGACGGATGCAGCGCCCGTGGCCCCGGCGGCGCACTACGCGATGGGAGGCGTGCGTACGGATCTCGACGGGCGCACCAACGAGGCGCGCTTGTTTGCCGCCGGCGAGACGGCGTGCACGGGAGTCCACGGCGCCAATCGCCTGGCCAGCAACTCGCTGCTGGAAGGCGTGGTGTTCGGGATTCGCGCCGGCCGCGCCATGCGGGAGGCCCACAAGGGGGCAGACGCGGCCTCCCTCGCGGCGCGAGAGCGGCGCCTTGAAACAGGCCGGTCTGTTCCCGACGAAATCCGGCGCATCGCTTGGGAAAAATGCGGGATCGTGCGCTCGGCGGAGGGATTGCGCGAAGCTGGGGCGCAATTGGAAGCTCTGGAGCCAGAGTCACCCGAGGGGCGCAACATGCGGCAGGTGGCGCAGTTGATCGCGCGCTGTGCCCTGGCGCGCAAGGAGAGCCGCGGAGCGCATTTCCGCACCGACTATCCGGAAGCCCGCGAAGCCTTCGCCAGGCACTCGGTAGTCAGTAAACAGGCGGATGTCACGTTCCGATAGGCGTGTAGCGCCAGTGCGGTAAAATAGGGGTTACACATACAATGCGAGAGAAAATTCGATCCACCACGGTGATCTGTGTCCGCCGCGACAATAAAGTGGTGATGGCCGGCGACGGGCAGGTGACCCTGGGAGGCGAGGTGTTGAAGAGTTCCGCCCGCAAGTTGCGCCGCTTGTACAACGACAAAATTCTGGCGGGTTTCGCGGGGTCCACGGCCGATGCCTTCGCGCTGTTTTCGCGTTTCGAAACCAAGCTGGAGCAGTTCAACGGCAACCTTCCGCGTTCGGTTGTAGAACTCGCCAAGGAATGGCGCACGGACCGGGTGCTGCGCCACCTGGAAGCCCTGCTGCTGGTGGCCGACACCAAGTGCACCTACCTGGTGAGCGGCAACGGCGACGTGATCGAGCCCGACGAAGGCGTAGTGGCCATCGGCTCCGGCGGTCCCTTCGCGACGGCGGCGGCCACCGCGCTCATGCGCTGCACCAAACTGTCGGCGCGGCGGATTGTCGAAGAGTCGATGAAGATCGCCGGCGAGATCTG
>JAPKZC010000378.1 GCA_026394025.1 Candidatus Solibacter sp. | reverse complement strand
GGAGATTCAGCCATAGGAGGGTAACTTCCAGTGTGGCATAAGTTGATCATGACGCCACGCGGACCTGTCCCGCCAATGGAATAATGTGGGTGGAGCCAAACCAGATGAACATATCCCAAAATGGAACCGCCTGCGCGTCACCCATGGGGCGCCGGCGTTTTCTGCAATTGTCCGCCGCCGTCGCTGGTGTCAACCTCGCCGCCGCGGCGCAGCGTCCGCCCAACATCGTCATGATCTACGCCGACGACCTGGGCTATGGCGACCTCGGCTGCTACGGCTCCAAGATCCGCACCCCCAACCTGGATCGCATGGCGGCGGAGGGAATCCGCTTCACGCAATTCTATTCCGCCAATCCGGTGTGCTCGCCGTCGCGCGCGGCGCTGCTCACCGGCCGCTACCCCACTCGAACCGGCGTGCCCAACGTGCTCATGCCGGCTGACAAAACCGGCCTCGCGGGCACCGAGACCACGCTCGCCGAGATGCTGAAACCGCGGGGCTACAAGACCATGTGCATCGGTAAATGGCACCTCGGCCATCAGCCGGGGATGCTGCCCACCAGCCGCGGCTTCGACGAATATTACGGCATCCCGTATTCCAACGACATGACGCCGCGGCCCCTCATGCACAACACCGAGACCCTCGAAGTGCCCGCCGTGCTGGAGACCTTGACGGCGCGCTACACGGCGCAGGCTCTTCAGTTCATCGAGCGTTCGAAGGACTCGCCCTTCTTCCTCTACATGCCGCACACCTTCCCCCACATTCCGTTGGCGGCGTCGCCACGCTTCCGCGGCAAATCGCCGCTTGGTATGTACGGCGATGTGGTGGAAGAACTCGATTGGAGCGTGGGCGAAGTTCTCGGCAAACTCAAGAAGGAGGGCCTCGACAGCAATACGCTGGTGATGTTCTCTTCCGACAACGGACCGTGGTATCAAGGCAGCCCTGGCCAGTTGCGCGGGCGCAAGGGCTCCACCTACGAGGGCGGCGTGCGCGAGCCCTTTCTGGCGCGCTTCCCCGGACGCATCCCGCACGGAGCGGTCTGCCGCGGCACGGCCGGCACCATCGACGTGCTGCCCACCGTCGCGCGTCTGGCCGGCGCCGCCCTGCCGAAACTGCCGCTCGACGGAATCGACATCTGGCCTATGCTCTCCGGCGCGCGGCCCAGCCTGGAGCGCGAAGCGCTGCTCTATTTCGATGGCTGGAATTTGCAGTGCGCGCGCTGGGGAAAGTGGAAACTCCACGTTGCCCGCCACAACACCTTCGCCTATAGCCCCGCGCCGGTTGGCGGCAGGGTCAATCTGCCGTTGACGCGTCCGGAACTGTACGACATGGAGCAGGACCCCACGGAAGCCTACGATACCGCGGCGGAGAACCCGGCCGTGATCGCCGAAATCTCCGCCCGCATCGAGCGCCTCATCGCCGGCTTTCCCGACGGTGAGCGGCAGATTGACCCTGCCGCCAACCGGCGCGGGGCTATAGGCGAAGGTGTTGTGGCGGGCAACGTGGAGTTTCCACTTTCCCCAGCGCGCGCACTGCAAATTCCAGCCATCGAAATAGAGCAGCGCTTCGCGCTCCAGGGGCAAACGAACATCACTGCTGAAAAAGAGGCCGCCATGAAGGCCGATCTCGCCGGCCAGATCGACGCCATGAAAAAGCAGGCGCAGGTCATGGTGGACAGCGTGTTCAGCTTCGGCGAACTGGGCTTCCAGGAATTCGAAACTTCCAAATACCTCACCGGCATCCTGGAAAAGGAAGGCTTCAAGATCGAACGCGGCGTGGCGGGCATCCCCACCGCGTGGGTCGCAAGCTGGGGATCGGGCAAGCCCGTCATCTCGCTCGGCAGCGATATCGACGACATCCCGCAAGCGTCGCAAAAGCCCGGCGTCGGCTGGCATGAGCCGCTGATCGAAGGCGCCCCGGGCCACGGCGAAGGCCACAATTCCGGCGTGCCCCTGAACATCGTCGCCGCGCTCGCTGTCAAGAAGGTGATGGAGCGCGAGCACCTCCCGGGCACCATCCGCTTGTGGCCGGGCGTGGCCGAGGAACTGGTCGCTACCAAGGCATACTTTGTGCGCGCCGGCTTGTTCAAGGACGTGGACGTCTGCCTGTTCACGCACGTGGCCGCCAACCTGGGCGTTTCCTGGGGGGCGTCGCTCAATACCAACGGGTTGGTCAGCGTGGAGTACATGTTTAAAGGCGAAAGCGCTCACGCCGCCGGCTCGCCCTGGCGCGGCCGGAGCGCGCTCGATGCCGTCGAACTGATGGATGTGGGCTGGAACTTCCGCCGCGAGCATCTCCGCCTGGCGCAGCGCTCCCACTACGTCATCACCAATGGCGGCGACCAGCCCAACGTGGTGCCGCCCAGCGCCACCGTCTGGTACTACTTCCGCGAGGCCGACTACGACCACATCATGGATATGTGGAAGATCGGCGACAAGATGGCCACCGCCGCCGCCATGATGACCGATACCACCTTCACCTCGCGACTGCTGGGCTCCGCCTGGCCCGGCCACTTCAATCGCCCGATTGCCGAAGCCATGAACGAGAACATCAAAAAGGTCGGCCTGCCGCAGTGGTCGGAAGACGACCAGGCCATGGCGAAGGGCTTGCAGAAAGAACTCAAACAGCCGTTGCGAGGCCTCCCGGTGAAGCTGGGCGAAATGCGCCCGCCGCGCGTCGAAACCTCGGAGGACGGCGCGGACGGTCCCGGAGTCGGCCCCACCGGCGGTGGCAGCGACGATATCGGCGACGTCAGT
>JAPKZC010000796.1 GCA_026394025.1 Candidatus Solibacter sp. | reverse complement strand
GGGCCGAGGGGAGGTCGGGGCAGATGTTGGCCAGCTTGCCGACCAGCCTGGCCGCCGCGAAGCGGCCCGCCTCCAACTTGTGGAGGCTCAGGTTCGTGCAGTTCCATCCACCGAGGAACGACGTCAGCCCCGACAGGTAGGTGGACTTCCCGTTACCCCCCTCTCCGTGGAAGAGCAGGGCCTTCTCGATGGAGGTGTCCGGCGTCATCAGCCACGTCGCGATCTCCCAAGCCAGGTCGGGTGCGTCGGACGGGAACGTTTGCCGCGCGAAGCGCAGCCAGGCAGGGCAGGTGGCGTCCGGGTCATAGTGGACTGGTAGTTGCACCGGGGACAGGAAGCTGGGGTCGTGGTCGCGAAGCTCGCCGGTTGCGAGGTCGAGCAGGCCGTTAGCACAGTTGAGGACGCCTAGTGGGGGCACGGGCCAGATGGCAGGGGCATCCACGCGGATGTACTCGACAACCTCATTCTGCCGATGGCTGGTCCACCAGTCGCTCTGCCCCCGGTGCGCGAGGAGGTGCTTCACACGACCCGGATGAGCCGCTCGCCCCTTGGCCTGTAGTGCCCCCGGTCGAAGTGGTAGATGGCGAGGCCGTCGTCCACGGCGAAGCGGTCTTTGTCCGATATTGCCGCCGCGAGGCGAGGAACGGTCACGAGTTCCCCTGCGCCCCCGCTGTCCTCCGTACCGCGGCGCCGTCCCGCCCGCCGTCGCGCCTCGTGCTCCCGTGGGGGGAGCGTCTCCGTGACACTCTGGACCGCCTTGCGGACCGTCTGCTCGCGGTAGTCAGCCCGGTCCCACTTTGGGCGCATGAGTGCCGACTGCCTGAACAGGCGGTCCACGCGCTGCGCATCGCGATCTGTCCAGAAGGCCAAGTGACTGCACAGGGCGAGGTCGGCTTCGCTCTCGCCGTCGTTCACGGTACCGTCTTCGTTGGCCCGCCGGTAAGCGGTTGTGTCGCCGCGGTCAAAGAGCGCGGCGAACTGCGCCCCGTTTTTCGCGGCCCTGGCCTTCGCAATGAGTTCCGCATCGGGTAGGTCAGCGACTCCACGGGGCGACTCGTGCCTGTTGTCCGGCCCGGCGGGCTTTGCATACTGCCGCCAGACGTCCGCGAAGGCGTCCTCGCAGTCGGCAATCTCCACGGGGCTCGCGTCCCAACGCTCGCCGGTGATGGTGAAGAAGCGCCGCTCCCAGTAGCACTCCACCTCGCCGCCCGCAACGGGTCTCCTGTTGCCGCTGTCCTCCGGCCCGGCGTCCGCGGGCTTGCCTGCGTAGCAGATGAGCTTGAGCCCACGTTGGGAGGGAGAGACCTCGGTGTAGCTGCGTAGAGCATCCAGGATGCGCTCAGCCCAAGGCTGAAGAGAGCGGTCGGCGCTCAGAGAGCGGTCCAGGTCAATGCCGGAGAAGCCATCCCCGAGCATGAACCCAATGCCCTCGAAGCGACCCGCGTTGGCGACAGCGTCCGCATACGTCCGCCAGGTACGCGGGTCCCGGCTGGACGCGCGGCGCGGCTCACCGTCCTTGCGGAAGAGCCGCCCGGCGATGAATGGCACCTTGGTGCGCTTCCCATTGCGCTCCTCATAGGCCCAGCAGACCCAGCGCCGTTCTCGCTTGAGTTCCTCCGGCACCTCAACCCACTTGCTCTGCGCCTGTGTCGTCATGTCGCCAGCCCTCGGTCTTCGGGTTCTGATTCGGCGTTGCTGACAGCGCTATCATCCCACCGGGTGAGGAGGTCGAAGAGGGCCGCGACGTTGCCGATGGCCTCGCGCGCCTCCTCGGCGGACACACGCTGGCCTGTGCGCTCACGCCAGAAGCGCCGGGTGTCCTCTATGGCCGCCGCGGGGGGGCCGGGTTGGACTGACAGCGCCATCAGCGAAGCGTTCAACGTCTCGACCGTGGCTGTGTCTCGCATTCGCCGGACCATGGTCAACGAAGGCTTG
>JAPKZC010000854.1 GCA_026394025.1 Candidatus Solibacter sp. | reverse complement strand
GGATAGGTCCTTTGGACGCCATCCACGCCCATGAAGAGAAGCTCCTTGGAGTTTGCGTTCACCAGGACGCCTTGTACCCCGCCGCCTTGCTTCAGCTTCAGAATGTCCGCTTTGGACGCAACGACATTCATCAGGATGACCGCGAGGAGGATGTTGATTTTGGTTTTCATATCGTGTGATCTCCTTTAGCTACTAGACGATGGGCAAACTGGCGAGGATTTGCAGATCGATCACCTTCTCCATTTGCGCCTCGATCTGTAGCCACCTGGCGGCGTCTTTCGGCGTCAGCGCCTGGCTCACCCGCGGGAAGTATTGCTTGCGGAGCGCCACCCTCCTGGACTCGACGTCCATCATGCCCATCGCGATCCTGGTTGCCATTTCGTCGCTCAACGTCGCGTAGTTCTCGGCGTACATGCGGATGAAGGCGTTCCGTTCATCCGCCAGCTTGGTGAGCGCTTGATCGTACTGGTTGTAAACCGGCCAGAACTTGGCGGCCTCTTGCGGATCGAGATCCATCAACTCGGTCAGAACCGCCACCTTATCCTTCTGAAAATCCTGACGCAGCATGCCGATGTAGGCCTGCAGGTTGGCTTCCTGGGTTTGTTGGGGCGTAGGCGGCGTCTGCGCCATGGCGAGTGGGCCCGCGAAGGCCAAGCCGAGGCAGGCAAGGTATTTTGCGATTGTTTTCACGAGGTAGCTTTCCTTTCCTTTCGGGACAAAAGCAGCGATCCAGCGCTTTACTTCTTCTTCGGCGGGCAATTTTTCAACAGCTTCGCAACGCCTTTTTGAATGTTCTTCTCGCGGTGATGTGAGCCCCGCGGCCGTGTCGCAAATGCCAGCCCGGCGCTGTAGCCGGGTCCAGCAGCGTCTCACATCAGCGATGGAACAGCAGTGGCGTGAATTCGCTCAAAGCCCAACGCCAGACAGCCCAAACGTGCCCTCCCTCGGTCTCGCGGAAGATGTGCCTGATCTGGTTCTTCGTCAGCATCTCGGAGAACTGCTTGGAGCGTTCGTAGCCGGCGTCCTGCTTGCCGATTCCTATCCAGAACACGTTCAGCCTGGCGTTGGTCCCGTTCGGGTCGGCAAGCTGTGGCTTGAACCGGTTGGCGAACTCGGGGCCTCCCGATGAGCTGAAGATCCCGATGGCGCTGAAGTTGTCCAGGTGGGCGAAACCGATGTTGGAGGACTGCCCGCCGCCCATCGAAAGACCGGCAATTGCGTGGTTCTCGCGCCCGGGGGCGGTGCGGTACCTGGCGTCCACCCAGGGGATGATTTCCTGGAACAGGTATTCCTCGAACAGCGGTGTATTCTTCGCCTGTACTGCCGGCGCGGATCGGAACGGCACGGCATGGCCGAGCGGCATCACGACGATCATGGGCACGGCCCTCTTCTCGGCGATGAGACTGTCCAGAATTAAGTTCGCCTTCCCCGCCTGGGTCCAACTGGCCGCCACGTCGCCACTGCCGTGGAACAGATAGAACACCGGGTAGCGGGCGGCCGACTTGTCGTAGCCGGGCGGCAGGTAGACGAACACCTGGCGCGTGGAACTGTCTAACACCTTCGATTTGAGCCAATTCACTTCCACGCTGCCGTGCGGCACGTCGCGGGCTTCCCACGGCGCCGGCGGAGTGGCGGGAATCTCCAGCAGGCTTGCGGAGGTCCGCTGCCGCAGTTTGACGTCGGCGTTCACCGGGTCGGCGACGGTCACGCCGTCCAGCGTAAACGTGTATAGATAGCCGTTGGGCGCTAGCGGACCCACGGTGACGCTCCAGATGCCGTCGGCATCCTTAGTCATCGCCTCTTGCGTCCCGAGCGGCATCCAGGCGCCAAAGAGCGTGACCAGGGTGGCTTTGGGGGCGCGAACGCGGAAGGTGACCCTGCGGTCCGGCCGGACCTCTGGCGAAACCAGTGTGTCTGGAGGCGGCGGCTGCGCCAACCCGCGCGATGCGGCCACAACCACGGCCAACAACAAGAGTTTTCTGGCGTTCATCGTTTCTCCTTCTGAATCAGGGCCTCATCCGGCCCACCGGCGGCATCGACCACGATGCGCAGATGCACTCCTTCAGTGTAAGCTCCGTGGAGCATTCGGCTCGGTCAGCCGGGGCGCGAAGCTTCCGGGGCACGAAGCGCACCACACGCGTCAGGACGGCCGGTTCATGGCCACAGGTTCCGGACCAAGATTGGAGGACGGGCGGCGCAAAAGGCAAGTCCCGCGAAACTCGGGTTGGGCGGCCGGCTACGGCTTGGCGGCATCCATGCGGCCCGCCGTCCACAGCACGGCGCGCTGCACCAGGTGCCGGTACCACGGCATCTCGCAGGTCTCGCGCCCGTGGCCCGGCTGAATGTAAACCACTCTCGATTTTTGATAGGGGCTCACCCAACCGATGTCCCGATCGCTGGTGGCGTGATCGGTGGTCAGCAGGACCGTCACGTTGGGCGCATGCCACACCTGCTTGTAGGTCTCGTCAAAGAGACGCATTTGCGGCAGACCTTGGGAAATGGGGTGCCCCGGTTGGGGTGTCACCACTTCTTCCACGTCGTGCAGGTATTTGGACGCCGGCAAGGGTGGCTCGGCTTTGAGCAGGTAGCGGCCCCCCACCACGTCCTTCCACCACCACTCCCAATCCCCGAAATCGACAATTGCGTGATGCAGCACCAGCACTCCCTTGCCCGACTCAACAAAGTCCTTCAGGTTTTGCCGATGCTTCTCGGGCAACTGATCCTGCTGGATGGTATCGTACAGAACCAGCACGTCGTAGTTCTTGCGCAGGTCGTTGCGGAACGCCGCCGGTTGCGGATCGACGTTGACACGAATGTCGCGGCGCCCGTCCAGCACGGTGTAGAACATGGCATCGTGATCGTGCCCGCCGGTGACCAGCAGCACGCGCACCGCATTGGGGCTCTTCGGATCTGTGTCGATGCGCGCAGGCAACGTCACCCGATCGCGCGCGGCCCATTCCACGCCGCGCGCGTAGGTCGCGGTGAAGCCGGGGGTCTGCATGGCGTCGAGATCGTGACCCAACGCAGTATGAAAGACGCGGCCCTGGCCGTAGGCGTTGGTCCACAACAGGGGCTCATCCTTGCCGTTGCCGCCGATTTTGGGCGAGTCGAGGGCCGAGGCCAGCACGTGCACGCCGGGCTTTATGCGGAAGTTGTGATAGAGTTCGTCGCTGATCAGAAACGTGGCGGGCAGTCCCTCCGCGATGGGATGCCGCGCATCCCGCCACTTCACTTCATAGGCGTGGCGCTGCGCATGTCCGGTCTTCGGATCCGCGTCCGACCACACGGCGCCCACCATCTGGCCCCACTGTGTCCAGGGCTGTTGAAACACGGTAGTGCGGCCCATGTTCTCGCTCAGCACAGCGGTTTCGCCAAAGGGGTAACTGGCAGCATGCACAACCACCAAGCCCTTGCCGCCGCGCACAAACTGCTCGACAGCCTTCTCCGCTTGCGCGCTCCAGCGCGGACCGCAGTAGTTGGCCACCAGAACATCATAGGGCTTGAGCGTTTCCTCGCTGAGCCCCGAGGGTTCTTCGGTAACGCGGACGTCGAACTGTCCGGCGAGTTCCAGCACGTTGCGCAGGTAAGGAGTGGTCGCGCGCCAATCGTGATTGTTGCGGCCGGTGAGAATCAGGACCCGGATCTTGCCTTCCGCGAAGTAGAAACGGTCCGGGACCGTCTGGGCCGCCGCCGCGGCCGCGGCTGTGAGAATCAGGATCAGTCTACGCACGGCTCAACACCTCCGTCAGATGCGCGAGAGAACGCTCCGCCTGCAAGGGCGTGCCACACTCCACGGACAACACGCCCCTGTACCCGGCGCCGCGCAGTATGCCGGTGACACGGCCCCAGTCGATGACGCCATCTCCGCAGGCGCAGCCCACGGGCGTGCCCGTCACTTTCCCTTTCTCGGCCTCGGCGTGTTCGATGGAAATGTCCTTGGCGTGAACGTGAACCACCCGGTCGAGAGCGGCTTGCAGTCCGGCATAGGGATCTTCCCCGCCAAGGAACGCGTTGCCCGTGTCGTAGTTCACGCGCAGCATCGGCGAATCCACCAAGGTCGCGATGCGCAACAATCCGGCGGTGGTCTTGGAGATGGACTGATGCGGTTCAATGCCCACATAGATGCCGTGCCGCTCCGCCGTGCGCAGCACCGTCTTCAGCGTGTAGCGCATTACTTCAAAGCACTCGCTATCCGTCAACCACGAGGGCCGGATGCCCTCGTCGGTGTTCACCACGGGAGCGCCCAGCACCTTGGCGAAGCGGATGGCCTTTTCGAGGTAGGGCACGCTGATCTCCGGCCGCATCAACGGGCAATGCGCCGACAGGCCGGAACATTTCACGCCGTTTGCGTCGCAGACGTCCTTCACCCACAGCGCATCTTCGTCCATGGAAACGGAGTGGAAATAGCCAGCCTCGCTGAGTAACTCGCGTCCATTGTGCACCATCGGCTCGATGTAGCGGTAACCAATCTGCGCGGCGCGTTCCACGCCCGCCGCGAAGCTCTTGTCCTCGCAGCGGATGAATTCCATATTGATGCCGGGCGCGATCATACATCCCACTCCTTCTTCCATGCCACCAACCGCCCCGTGCGGTACGCCATGTTGCCGATGTGACAGGCCATGGCGCCATAGTGGCCATCCACGGCGTTGGCGTTGGGTTGCTTGCGGGAGCGCACGCAAGCTAGGAAGTTGGCCATGTGCGCCGGCTCTGGACCGCCTTTGGCGACTACGGGTTCGCCGCCGCCGGCAGGCAAAAACCGGTAGCCGCCGCGGAAGATGTTGAGCCGTCCCTTCTCGCCGAAGAACACGATATCGGCCGATTCGCGCGCAATCATGTCGGTGATGGTGGCCTCGAAAGTCACGTTCAACTTCTGCGGGTAGTTCAGGATGAAGTTGATGTTGTCGGCGGTATCGCGACCGTCATTGTATTGGTAGATGCCGCCGAGGGCCACGCACGACAAAGGGTTGGTGAGGCCCAGATACCAGTGGACAACGTCCACCATATGCACGAACAGGCCGCCCGTTTGGCCGCCGGTGGAAAACTCCCAATAGGCGAAGCGGTTGAAGTACATCTTGGGATTCCAGGGCCGTTTGGGGAGCCAGCCGAGCACGGCCTGCCAATCGAGGCCCTCCGGCTTGGTCTCCATGCCGGGCGGTACCGGCGTCAGGTAGCCGCCGTTGGCATTCCAGTAAGTGCGCACCAGGTGCACCGGGCCGATCGCTCCGCTTTGAATCACTTCGACCACACGGCGGTAGTTTCCTTCGGCATGGACCTGAGTCCCCATTTGTGTGGCGACTTTGTACTTCTTGGCCAGCTCCGC
>JAPKZC010000446.1:3483-7600 GCA_026394025.1 Candidatus Solibacter sp. | reverse complement strand
TTCCGCCACGGATTTAACCCGGAGTTATAACCGATGCGCTGCACCGAGTTGTTTTGAAGCGGGATCCATACGTTGTTGGTATCCCAGTACGTGGACACGTTCGTGCCCGCCGGGGCATTGGCCGGCATGGCCGTCGTGCCCCAGGGAATTAACGGCATGATCGCCGGTTTGTAGTCGGCCGGCACGCCCATGTAGCCGTTCGGCCTGCCGTTCGCGTCCTTGCTGTTGATCTGGTTCGCAGGAATGTAGCCATTCCACCAGAGATAGCCCGGAATGCAGGCGCCGCCGCGGCAATCCTCTATCGGGTACCGATACCCATATTGCGTGATGGGTTCCCCGGTGAAATTCCAGTTACCAGTTGGCAAGGAGAAGTACGTGCTGCGCAACGTGCCGATGCCGGCAAGTTGCCAACCGCCGATGAACTTGTCAACCACCGAGCCTACATTCCGGCCGATGAACTTGCCCTTTCCGACTGGAATATTGGCGACCCAGTTCCATTGCACCCGGTGCTTCGGGATGCCGGTGTCGCGCCGGTAGTTCAGAAACCGGTTCAGCTCGGGACCCTTCGGCACGGAGCCCGGCATAAACTGAGTGGTATCCGTGTAGCTGCCGGAAGCGCCTGTCGACAACGCGTTGGTCAGCACGTATGACAATTGGAAGCCGTAGCCCCTGTTGAAGCGGCGCTCCAGTTCGAAACTGGCGCCCTGGGTGTTCGCCCAGCCGGTGCTGCGGTACTCCTGCACGGTGCCGAGCACCTGTTGGTCATACGGTCGCAATGCCACGTTGGCGTAGTCGCCGGTCGGCTTCGGCTGCTTCGTAGTGGCGTACCAGATATAGTCCGGCATTTGCTGGTTGTAGCTGTACCACTGGCTCAAATTGCCGGTGTGGTTCCCCAGGTAGCGGATGCGAGCCACGGTGGTGGACGCCACTTCCTTTTCCACCGTGAGATTCCAGCTGTGCGCCTTCAAGTCTGGAAAATCCGGCGCGAAGTAACTGGCCGAAGCCGTTCCGCGGGTAATCCCGCGGGGTTGGTTCAGGTCGATCACGTTCCCACTGTTGACGCCCATTATATAGGCCGGAACCGACCGTAGCCCGTAATTCGGCAACCCGTCGGGCGACTGTGTGGCGTCGTTCGGGAGGTAATTGAACGTCGCGGAAAGTGGCGTGTTGTTGTTGAAGTTGCTGACAAAGCTGTTCTGATCGAGGTTGAAATACGACAGGCTGTAGCCGCCGCGGATCACGAACGCCCCGCCGCCGCCGAATGCCCGATAGGCGAACCCGGCGCGCGGCCCGAAGTTCTTCTTGCGGTTGTTTACCAGGTTCTGGGGCAAGCCGGCATCCTTGTAGCTCTCGAACTTCAATCCCAAGGACTGGTATTTGGCTACCACGGAAGGCACACTGGCACCCATGCGATACATCGTTTCCAGGTCGGTACCCAATACCATCGCGTGATTGGCCGGGTCGAAACCCACCATGATGTTGTTCTTCTCCCGGTACGCACGCCAGTATTCCCACCGCAGGCCCACGTTGACCGTGAGTCGCGGTGAGAGCTTCCAGTTGTCCTGGAAATACAGCGCAGCCTCGCCGCCGCGCAGGTAATACCAGCTTCGTACCAGACTGTTCTGGTATGTCGATGCGCCCAGGAACATGTTAGCGAGACCGCTGCCGGTATACGGAGTCGACTGGGGGCTGGTAGGTGTGGATTTGGGATCGTACAGCGCGGTAGCCAGGGTATTCGAAGTGAATGCGCTTGCCGACGCATCGTTCGGGTGGACGTTCATCAGATCCTTGCGGAGATGTCCGCCGAACAGGATTTCGTGTTTGCCGCGGAGTTTGGTCACGTTGTCGTCGATGGTGTAGTAGGTTTCGTTGGCCCGGTCCGTGCCCGGCGCCACCAGGGCGTAGTTACCCAGTCCCATGTCGGTGAACATGGGCCAATCCCTCACGCCGAACGAGTTCGGCATACCGAGTTTTCCATACCAGTCTGTATCCATCGTGTTGCTGGTACCCGAGTAGCCTCCGCCGATGCGGTACCTGCCGCCTGCCACAAGTTCGTTAAAAAGCGTGGGTGAAAAGGTGTGCATCAACGCCGTCGAAAGCGCCCTCTCTCCATCCAGGGTGTACTTCCATCCCGGCACCTGATTGGTGGCCTGCGGGGAGGCTTGGTTGGTATTCCTGCCCAAGCTCGGGTTAGAGTTCCAGTGGCCGCGCAGGTAGATGCTGCTCGAGTCTGAAAACCGGTGGTCCAGGCGCGCGGTCACCGCCCAGTTAGGCGCATAGCTCTTTGTCGTTCCCCAGTAGTTGTAGTCGATCAGCGGGTTGATATCGTTGGTCGGCATGGGGGTAATGCTGAACAGGTACTTCGCCGTTGGACTGATCCGGGCGGGGTCGATCGCGTTGAGCTTGCCGTTGTAGGAGAAGGGCTGCCGCGCGCCGGTCTTGGCATCCGTGGTCAGAGGATCGTAAAGCGTCTGCAGGCGGCCCTGGGAATCGATCAGCCCGCTGAAATCACCACTTCGCATCGCGGCCGTGGGCAGGTTAAAGGAGATCGTGGATTCCGAGGCCGTCTTGCGCGCCTCATAGTTGACAAACCAGAAGGTCCGGTTCTTCCCGTGATAGACCTTCGGGATGAACACGGGTCCGCCCACGTTGAACCCGTACTCGTTGCGAATCAATTTCGGCGCTTTTTCGTAATAGTCCGTGCGCGCCCTCGCCAGCCCGATGGCGTTATTCCGCAGCGTCTCATACGCGGAGCCGTGGATCTGGTTGGTTCCGCTCTTGGTGGATACGTCCACCGTGAACTCCTGCACGGCGCCCATACCCACCGACTGGGCGAAGAGCGACATATCCCAGCGTTTGTCGGTGACCACCGTGCCATCGACGATCCACTCCTGCGCCTGTGACGGCAAGCCGAAACTCCGGTGGCCTTCCGCTCCCGGCAGAACCGCGATCAGCGCGTTCAGCGTGCGACCGTTGATGGGCAGCTGCGCGATGCGCGTGTTGTCCAGCGTGGCCCGGGTAATCGCGCTGTCCACGGTCAGCATCGGAGTCACATCGGTTACCGCCACCGAGGTGGTATTCTGGCCCGGTTTCATCACCGGATCGATGACCACGCTCCGCGCCGTCTGCACAGTGAAGGTTCCTTCGTACTTCTGCATCCCTGGAGACTCCACCGTCAGCCTGTAGGTTCCGGGATTCAAGCCTGGAAAGAAGTAGAACCCGGCCTCGTTCGTCCGGGTGGTTGAAGTTACATTCGTATCGATGTTCGCCACCATCACCGGTACATTGGGGATGACCGCGCCGCTTTGATCACGAACCGTTCCATTGGCGGTGCCTGCGCTGGTCTGCGACCAGGCACATGCGCCTGACAGCGCCACAGCCAATAATAAGGACGCTATTGCCCTCACGGAAACCTCCTCAACTTCGAAGACTATCCTTCCGTCACCTTGTTGGTTACAATGTCCCAGTTCATGCGGCGCTTCTTACGGAACGCCATGTTGCCCAAGTGTGCCGCGCCCGCCGCGTAGTGGCCCTCTTCGGCCGTCTCCCTGCTCGGCGTTCCTTCGCGGATCGACTTAATGAAATGCTCGTGGTGCTCCAGGCCCCGCTCTACCGGGAACGCCTGCGGCTGCTTTGTGGGTGGCAACTGCGGCCGTTTGCCGCCGCCGAAACCAATCGATTCCAGGTACTTCTCCTTGGCCGCTTTGGTCCAGCCGTTAAGGCCGTAGGCCGCAATAGGCGAGGCCGGCGGTTCGTAGGTCACGGTAACGGCACGGCCAGTGCTGGTCAGCGTGCCTTCCGAACCCAGGATCAACATGCCGCCGCCCGCCCTCGTCGAGTTTCCGAGATTCGCCGTAATCTCCAAAATGAAACCCGGATAGTCGTATACGCCGGTCATCAGGTCCGGAACCGTCCGCCCATCGTCAAAGCGGTAAATGCCGCCCTGCGCGACGGCCGACCGGGGAGCCTTCACGTCCATGATTTCGTGCATCGTGGTCAGCTCGTGTACCCAGAGGTCCGTGGCCACACCGCCGGAGTACTCCCAGAAACAGCGCCAGCGGAAGAACCGTGTGAGATCGAATTCGTGTTTTGGCGCCGGTCCTAACCAACGAGCCCA
>JAPKZC010000446.1:0-3463 GCA_026394025.1 Candidatus Solibacter sp. | reverse complement strand
ATGGTTGCCGGCGACGCATCCGGCGAAATCGGGTACACCCAGGCGCCCTCCGGCGTATTGCGGTAGGTCGCCAGGCGAACCATGTTGACCTTGCCGAGCACACCAGACTTGACCACTTCCCGCGCTTTGGCCGTCATGGTCGAGGTCTTATTCTGGCTGCCCACCATCACCAGCTTGCCGCTCTTCTTCGCGGCATCGCAAAGCGTCTTGCCTTCCGCGATGGTGAGGGTCATGGGCTTCTCGACGTAAATGTGCTTGCCGGCCGCAATCGCGTCCAGCATCATGCGCGCGTGCCAGTGCTCGGGCGTCGAAATAACTACCGCGTCGATATCCTTGCGCGCCAGCAGGGCGTGGTAATCCCTGGTCGTCTCGATCTTGCCCTCGGTGGTCTCCTTGGCGAAATCCAGGTGGCCGTCAAAGCAGTCGGCCGCCATGACCGCCCGCACACCGGGCATCTTCTTGAAGTTGTCCAGATGGTAAGAGCCCCGGATGCCAACTCCGATGAAGCCTACGCCGATCTCGTCGTTGGGCCCGGCCGCCCGAAGCTGGGGTTTTGGGCCTGCCAGCTTGTAGAGCACCGCCGCCGTTCCGGCAGTGCGGATGCAGTGCCTTCTCGTCGATTCCATTCCTCAGCTCCGATCCTTTTCCCGGGTCTCTCCGTGCGGGAGTGGCGAAACCCACTGGAAGACAGGTGGCTAAGCCATCCGGGAAAAACAAAACCCGAATCAACACGATTCATTCTGTACCATGAAGCATGTTCGATGTCAACAAAAGGCGCATCATCTTGATTGCTTGACATTTGATCGCGGTAGAGGCGAGTATTAAAGAGGCTGAGCCACGCAATGTCCATCCTGCTCAAAGAGCCGACGTGCCGACCGCTCAACAATTACTCGTACTCGCTCATTACGGCTGGAGAGTACGCTAGAGGGACGCAGTTCCATACGGAACCGGCAAATCCGCAAGCTTCGGGGTCAGCCGGGCGTGGCCGGAATGTTGGGGGGCTCTGTCGGATACCTCACCGGACAGAAAGCACTGCGTTGCGAGCGCACTCTCTACCGCGGCGAAACCTACGAATTTCACAATCGCCTCGGCGGGGTTCAGCCCGCGAACAATCCTCCGGCAGGTTTCTGGAAACGCGTGAAACCCCATTCGCGTGCGGCTTTCGACTGATTTGTCGCTTGCGACGTGGAAGAATGCTGTTAACGGATCGTAATAGTATGATACACACCATGACCAGGCGAAAAGCTCTGAAAACGGCCGCCGGGACTTTTATGATTCTGCCGCCCGGACTGGCACGCGGATACGCGGCGAACGAGAAACTGAATGTCGGGGTGATCGGGCTCACCGGTATGGGTGGGGCCGATGCCGAGGCGCTGAACAAGATGGGCGAGAACGTCGCCGCGCTCTGCGACGTGGATTCCGCAATGCTGGAACAGCGTGGGGCGCAGTACCCGAAAGCCTCGAAGTACACCGACTTCCGCAAGATGATCGAGCGGGAGAAGCTCGACGGCGTGGTGGTGGCCACACCGGATCACTGGCACGCCTATATCAGTGTGTGGGCCATGAAACACGGCCTCAATGTCTACTGCCAGAAGCCGCTGACGCAGACCATACACGAATCGCGCGTCATGTCGCGCGTGGCCGCCGAAACCAAAGTTATCACCCAGATGGGCACGGCTAGCACCTCCGAAGCGGGCGTGTTGCGGCAGGTGGAATTGATCCAGTCCGGCGCGCTGGGCGAGATCGTCGAGATCCACGTGTCCACCAACCGTCCAGTGTGGCCGCAGGGGTACGACCGCCCTCAGGGGCAGGCCCCGGTTCCCTCGACGTTCGATTGGGACTTGTGGCTCGGCCCGGCCGCGGCACGCCCCTACCAGGGTGTCTGGGCGAAGGACCACCCGGTCTACAATCCCGAGAGTTGGAAGCGGTTCATCTATCAGAAGGACCCGGACCTGCCGATTTACCACCCGTTCACATGGCGCGGCTGGATCGAGTTCGGCAGTGGCGCCGTGGGCGACATCGCGCCGCACTCCATGAACGTGATCTTCATGGCGCTTGATCTGGGGGCGCCCTCGGCTGTGGAAGTGGTGGAGACCAGCGGCATGCGTCGGGAGATGTATCCGGAATGGAGCATTATCCGCTTCGACTGGGCGCGTCGCGAGGTGCATCCGCCGCTCACCATCTACTGGTACGACGGTGGGAAGCAGCCTCCACCCGAAGTGGGACGCGGCGGCCTCATATGGATCGGAACCAAGGGCAGTCTGCCGCAGGGCCGGGGGCCGTTCAAAGATCTTAAGACGGACCCGTACGAAGCGCCTCCGCGCAGGGAGTGGGGCCGCGAAGAGGTCCACGAGGACTGGGTTACGGCGGTGAAAGCGGGCAAGCTGCCCGGGTGCCATTTCGGGTACGCCGGTCCGTTCACCGAGGCCTACCAGTTGGGGAATATCGCGTTGCGCGCCGGCCACCGCATCGAGTGGGACGCGTTGGCTTTTCGCGTGACCAACTGCCAGGAGGCCAACCAGTACCTGAGACGCGAGTACCGCAAGGGTTTCGACCTGAAGGAAATCGCCGGGGCAGCTTTCGATGTAGGAAAAAGCTAGTTCTTGACGCACGGACGCAGAGGCAATAACCCTCAGCGTGACATCAGAGTTCTCTCCAAGGAGCGTTATGAAGCGGATCATTCTCTTTTTATCACTGGCGGCTGTTGCCCTGATACCGGCGCTGTCGCAGAAGGCGAACCCGTTTGCCGGGCGCTGGGACCTCACGCTGACGGCCGATGGGAACAAGTTCCCGAGTTGGCTGGAAGTCACGGAGAAGGGCGGCCAGATAGAAGCGCGCGCGCAGCAGCGGACGGGCAACGTGGCCCCCGTGGCGGGTGTGAAGATGGACGGTGGGAAACTGCTTGTCACCGTAGTCGCGGCGGCGCCCGCCAGGCCGGCGCAGGACAACCGGCCCGCCGCACCGGCCCGGCCCGAGCTAATCTGGGAGCTGACCGAGAAGGGCGGCAAACTGACCGGCGTCCACAAGCAAGGCGCCACCACCTGGCAACTGGCCGGTGTCCGCGCGCCGTCCCTGGACCGCCCGGCGCCCAAGGCCTGGGGCGATCCCGAAACCCTGTTCAACGGCAAGGACCTCACCGGTTGGGAACCCATCAACAACACGCCAGAAGCCATCGCGGAGAAATTTACCAGCCATTGGGTGGCGAAGAACGGCGAGCTGACCAATGAGGCGCGCGGGTCCAACATCCGGACTAAACGCACGTTTCAGGATTTCAAACTGCACGTGGAATGGATCTGCCCGCCCGCCGAGAACAGCGGCGTCTATCTACGGGGACGGTACGAAACCCAGGTGGCGCCGCCGCCCGTTCCCAGGCCGGCGGCCGCCCCGGCGCCTGCTACGAAGAGCGGCGCCGGCCGTGGATACGGCAACCCCTATGGCGGCGTGGCCTGCATATACGGCATGC
>JAPKZC010000984.1 GCA_026394025.1 Candidatus Solibacter sp. | reverse complement strand
TGCGATGCCCGTGTTCTTCCTGCCGGCCGTCGCTCAGCCGCACGCCCAGCGAGGTGCCAAGCAGCGCCGCCTCCACGTCATGGACTCCCAGCGCGTTGCCGCTCAGCACGCCGTGCACCCAGCCGCCGCGAATCAGGGACGCGAGGCCCGCCACCCCGCCGGTATGCACCACCACCGGTCCGGCCACCACCAGCACCTTCTGCTTCTGCTCCACGGCGTGCCGCACCAGCGCCGCCGTCTGCCGCACCGCCGTCTCCACCTGGCGCTCCGAGGAGATGCCGTTGGACATGAACGCGAACGAGAGCCGGTCGCGCTCTTTCGATTCCGGCGTCACGCGAATGCCGCGCAGCCCCACCACGATCCGGTCGCCCGTGCGCAAATCGCGCAGGCGGCGGCAGTAGGCGCGCCCTTCGGCCACCACCACCATGGCGTCCATCCGCTGGTTCTCCACTTCGATCCACTGCTGCCCGTTGCGTACGTGGGTCTTGTGATTGGTGGTGGAGTAGAAATCCTCCGGCGCGCACCGGTCGCGTTCCACCGCCGCCAGATGAGCATCGCTCGAGTCGGCCGGGGCGCACCCCAGGCTCAGCAACTCGTGGAGCAACCGGTCGAGCGATACTTCGTCCGGCGTCTCCACCTTAAGCCTCAGATAGGACGGTTCACTGTTGGTCTTGCCGATGCGGAATTGTTCCACCTCGAACCGGCCGTGATACTCCACGACCTTGTCGAAGATGTTCTCCATGATGTGGGAGTCGATCAGGTGGCCTTCGGCTTCAACCACTTCCTGAAATGGCATAGAGCTTCTATTGTAGCGGCACGGCGGGCCGTGCAAGCGAAATCACCCGGTGCATCGCGTCCAGCAGCTCCCGGGGACGAATCGGTTTGGAAACGTACCAATCCATGCCACTGGACAGACAGCGTTCGCGATCGCCCTTCATGGCGTGCGCGGTCAGGGCCAGGATCGGGATGTGGTGGCCGCTGCCACACTCCGCGCGCCGGATCGCTTCGGTGGCCTCCAACCCTGTCATCTCCGGCATCTGTACATCCATCAGGATCAGGTCGAATCCGCCTAGAAGCAGTTTCTCGATTGCCTCCCGCCCGCTGCCCGCCAGCGTCACCCGATGCCCCTGCTTTTCGAGCAGCCGCGTCACTACTTTCTGGTTGACCAGGTTATCCTCGGCCACCAGTACATTCAGCGGGCGCAGCGGCCAGTTGGCCTGCTCCACCGCCTCGTCCAGGGCCGCCAGTCCAGGCTCGCCGGCCTGCTGCACCTGCGCCGTGAAGTAAAAGCAACTGCCCTCGCCGGGGCGGCTTTCCACTCGGATTCCGCCGCCCATCATGGCGGCCAGGTGCGCGGAGATGGTCAGCCCCAGTCCGGTGCCCCCGAAGCGGCGCGCCATGGAGCCATCGGCCTGCGAGAAAGACTCGAAGATGCGCTCCAGTTTATCCGGCGCGATGCCGATTCCCGTGTCCCGCACCGCAAACGTCAACAGCAGGCTGCCGGCAATGTCCGGATTCACCGAGAGTTCGATCGTCACCCGCCCCTGTTCCGTGAACTTGACGGCATTGCCCGCCAGGTTGAGTAGCACCTGTCCCATCCGGGTCGGGTCGCCGACTACCCACTCCGGCACATCCTCCCGAATCCCGGTGTGCAGGTCCACACCCTTCTCCAGGGCGCGGAACCGCAGCAATTTCTCCACGTTGTCGACGCATTCTCGCGGACGGAAGGCGATGGGCTCGATCTCCAGCTTGCCCGCCTCGATTTTCGAAAAATCCAGGATGTCGTTCAGAATCGTCAAAAGGGACTCGGCCGAGCTTCTGACCGTGGCCAGGCATTCCCGCTGTTCGCCTGTCAGCCCCGTATCCAGCGCCAGTTCCGTCATCCCCAGAATGCCGTTCATGGGGGTACGGATCTCGTGGCTCATGTTGGCCAGGAATTCACTTTTGGCGCGGCTGCCATCTTCCGCCCGGTCGCGCGCTTCGGTCAACTCGGTGTTGACCTTGCGCAACTCCGCGGTGCGCGCCCCAACCTCCTCCTCCAGACTTTGCCGGTGCTGCTGCAACTCGCTATCCCGCTGCTGGATCTCACCCAGCATCTCGTTAAATCCGTCGATCAATTGCCCCAGTTCCCCATCCGTACTCTTGCTGGCGCGGATCGCGTAATTGCGCATCAGGGTGACTGCCTTGGCCGTCTGTACCAGGTGAATCACCGGGTCCGCAATTGGACGTTGCAGCCGGCTTCCCATGAGGAATGCCACCAGTCCCGAGATCACCAGCACCAGCCCCATGATTTCCATGCTGCGGACTACGCCGGCATGCAGTTCCTCCAGGTCGGATGCCAGGAAGACCGTTCCCAGCACCTGGCCCTCCAGCACCACCGAATGGAATGCTACCAGGCGGCCCGCTTCGAACACACATTCGTCGGCTCGCACGCTGGCAGGCAACTCCGCCCGCGGAGCCCCGGGGCGCAGGTAGCTTGCGAACACCTCCCGCTTCCCCGAATACAGCGCCGCCTCGATCACCGCCGGTTGCGCCCGGAGGCTTTGCAGGAGTTCTCCGGTGCTGCCGCTGTCATGGAAGCTGAGTGCCGCCGTGCTGTTGGCGGCGATCATCCCCGCCAGCAGCTCCAGCCTGCTCTTCATCGATTCGCGTACCGTGACCACTTCATGCGCCAGCAAGGCGCCGCAAGCCACCACCAGCGCCGTCGCCACGGTCAGCATGATGATGCCCTGCAACTTCCGCTTGATCGAGAGTTGGCCAAGCCGTGGCATCAGTTCCTCACCCCGTTGGCCGCGGATGCCGCGGATGCCGTGCTGCGTACGATCCGCGCCAGGCTGAGCAGCTTCGAACTTACCTGCAAGCCCGATCTTGCGGTGGCGTCCAGGTTGATTTCCAGCTTCACCCTGGATTCCACCACGCTGAGGTTGATCGCTCCGCCAATCTCGCAGAAGCCCGGCACGTCCCCCACCGTCAGAATGGCTTCATGCCGCATTTGCCCCAGCAAGGGACGCAGGCGTTGTTTCTCCGACGCGGCGACAAACAGAATGTGGCACGGCTCGCCGGCCTGCCACGCTTTGAGACGTCTGACCACGAACTCTCTTCCGCCAATGGTCTTGCCTTCTACTACCCGCTCCAACGCGCCGCCGAATGGGTCCTTGCCGACCACGCAGATCCCCAGAGGTTCATCACGTGTCGCCTCCGGCCACTCCACAAAGCTCGCGAACTTGTAGAGGAATGCCGCCTTTACCTCGTACTCGCCGCTGCTCTGCGGCGAGAGCAGCGGCGCCATTTGCGCCAGCGCCGCCCACAAGACGACCAGATCCCACCACCGGGTTTGCCGCCGCCGAAACTGTTTCAGAAGGTCCACGAGATTCTGCCGAAGACCTTTCGCGCTGTCATCGTGTTGATCAGCCAGCCTGAGCCGCCGAATTCCGCGCAGCGGCTACGCATCAGGTTCTGCCCCACGATACTGAGTTGGGTGACTTCGCCGAACTTCCACCCAAGCCTGCTGTCCGCTCGCACATAACCGGGCGCCCTTCCGTTTCTCAGTTGTTGCACCCACTCCAGCGTTTGATCCCACTCCAGGTTCCGCCAGAGATTCACCTCTGACCGCAGGCCGATCTGGTTCCTGGGAGTGGCGTCGGAGTAAGTCAAATCGCTGGAGCCGGGCGGCAGGCTCGGGTTCAGCCGCCGCAGCGCATAGGAGGCCGCCATCCGCCACCGGCCGTTGATGGTCCAGTTCAACGACACCTCGCCTCCGTAGTTGCGCGCGCTTGCCATGTTTCCGTACAACATTTGTTGCTCGATCCGCACCGGCGACGTTTCCCCGGTGAACCGCGGCGCCTGTGGTTGCAGGGTCGCCAGCCTGGAATAGAAACTTGCATATGCCGTCGCGTCCAGCGAGAGATTTTGGGTCCACTGGGCACGATACCCCGCCTCGAAATCGAGCAGTTCCTCGGAACGGAAGGTCGGGTTTCCGCTCACCCGTACGTCCAGGACAGTGTTGGCACCCAAAGGGGTCGTGGCCAGTTCCATTCGGACCCCGTTTTCCACCCGGTCGGGCTGGCGGATGGCTCGGGATCCAGCCGCCCACAATGCGTGACGTGAACCCGGAGTCCACGCCAGCCGCGCACTCGGCTCGAATTCGAATCCCGTATACGAGTTGTGCTCGACCTTCGAACCCACCGTCAGCCACAATTGGGGCGCCAGCCGGAACTCGTCCTGCACAAACGCGCTGTACAGCGGATCGGTCCGCTCGGCTTGAGCCAGCGAAACTGCCCCACCCGGGCGTACGGTTGAACGCACGGCGCGGAAACCTCCGCCGGCCACAATGTCATGCGCCCCGAAGGGAACGAAATGATGCTGCACGTCCAAGTCGCCCGTGTCCGAGGTCTCTCTGGTACCCAGGTCCACGCGCCGGTAGGTGTCGTAGTATGCCTGCATCGAAGTCTCCGCGCCCCCTGAGGAGGTGTGTTTCCAACGGGCCAGCAGGTTGCCTCCGTTGATACTCAGGTCTTCGACAAAGACCAAACCGGCCAGACTGCGGAGGTACGAAGTGCTGCGCGTCTGGCTGCCCCGGTTCGCGAACCAATCGCCTTGTACCGTGAGCCCATCGCGCCGGCCCAATTCCCAGTCCGCGCGAAAACCGCCGTGCATGCGCGACCACCCGTCGGCTCCGGTGTGTCCGTCCGCTAGTTTCTGATCCGCAAAGCGCGAATACTTGGCAAACGTCCGGAACGCGCCATGGGTGCCCGCCGGTCCGCCATAGCGCAGTGTTCCCTGCGCCGCTGGTCCGGAACCAACCACCACTGTCGCCAGCCCTCCCGGGGTAGCCTTGGCCGGACGGGTGATCACGTTGATCACGCCGTTGACCGCGTTGGCCCCCCACACCGTCGCCCCCGGTCCGCGAATCACCTCGATACGCTCGATATCCTCCACCGGCACGTCCACCTGATCCCAGTAAACCCCGCTGAATGTGGCGTTGTAGACCACCCGGCCGTCCACCAGCACCAGCACCTTATTCGAAATGAGGCTATTGAATCCGCGGATGGAGATCGCCCAGGCGTTGGCGTCGATCTGCGCCACCTGTACACCCGGCACCAGGCGTAATAGGTCCGGCAGCGTCAGCACCCCCGAGCGGCGGATCTCCTCCGCCCCGAGGACGAATACCGCCGCCGCCGTGCGCGCCAATTTCTGTTCTTTCTTGGAGACCGTAGTGACCTGAATATCCAACAACTGTTCCAGGCTGGCTTCAGCTAACCCGTTCTGCCCCCGTACTTCCAGAGCGGCAAGCACCGCCGTACACGCCAGCCGACCGACAAAAAGCACCGTTCGCATAGTCCTACCCGTTCTTCTTATCGGCGGATTGTCGTCGAAGGTTTAGTTGCCAGAGACCAGGCGCCTGGGGGGATGCGCTATGCGAGGTTTGACCAGGAATCGAAGGCGGCTTTGGCGATCCTGGCGATCACCCGTTCCCGGGTGGCCTGATCGCGTGTGCTTCCTTTCACATAGACTGCAATCGCCAGTTGGCCGGCACCGTCCGGCAGCAGAATTACGCCCGCATCATTGGTTGCGCCGTTCAACTCCCCGGCCGTCGCGGTGGTGCCGGTCTTGTGGGCGACCACGGTCCCGGCGGGGAGCAGCCCTTTGATCCGCGCATTCCCCGTGGTGGTGGCTTTCAGGATCTCCGCCATGCGCGCCGTCAGCCTGGGCGACAGTAGCTGGCCGGCGAAGAGCTTCTGTAGAAGTTGCACCGTCGCCTCCGGGGTCGCGGTATCACGGGGGTCGGCCAGGAAGCGGCGCATCGCGGAGAGGCGCTGCTCGGGCGGGACGGCCGCCGCCAGTTCGTCGTTCATCCCGGGCGTCCACCGGGAAACCGGTGGAATCCGGCGGACCCCCGCGGCTTCGAGCCCGCACTGGCGCTCACTGCGATCCAACCGTACCCCCGCGATCTGCCACTGGCGGAAGCGCGCAGCCATGGATTTGCCTCCGCCGCCGATCCGGAACAGGGTCTGCACCGCCGTGTTGTCGCTCTTGGCGACCATCCATTCCAGCAATTCGTCCAGCCGGAAGCGGTGCTGGCGCGACCACTTCTCCGCCACAAGGCTCACGCCCGGCCACACGTCGTACCGCGGGATCTCCAACTCCTCGTCCAGCGCGAGCCTGCCTTCGTCCACCATGGCGAGGATGTGGACCGCGATCGGCAGTTTGCAGACGCTGGCCAGTGGAAATCGTTCGCTGCCATGCATGCCGGCGCGCCGGCCCGAGCCCAAGTGGAGGGCAGCGGCGCCGACCATGCCATCGGTTTCCGTCGCAATCTGCCGCCATTGCTCGCTGACGGGGCTATCGGCCGCGGGGCAAAGCCCGGCAGCCAGCAACGGGAGACACTGGCGGCGCGAGAGGATGCTCTTCATCTGACCAGTCTATAACCCAGCCGGCACGGCGCACATAAGCTAGAATTGCGGGTGGAATGGTAGATACGAAATCCGCTCCGACCCTCAGCGCGCTCGCGCCCAAGGTCCGCCGGCTGTTCGAGCTGTCCGCCGCCAAAATCCGTTCGATTGAGAAATCCTGGGCGCCCGCCAGCGGCGCGCCCGTCTTCACCTTCGGCGGCAAGTACACCAGCCGCGGTTGGACCGAGTGGACGCAGGGCTTCCAGTTCGGCTCCGCTATCCTTCAATTCGATGCCGCAGGCGAAGCCGAATTCCTGGAGATCGGCCGTCAGCGCACGGTCGACGTCATGGCGCCGCACCTTAGCCACACCGGAGTGCACGATCACGGGTTCAACAACGTCAGCACCTATGGCAACCTGCTCCGCCTGATGACGGAGGGACGGATTGCGGAGAATCCCTGGGAGCGCCGCTTCTACGAGGTGGCGCTCAAGGTATCCGGCGCCGTGCAGGCGGCGCGCTGGTCGCGCACCGCCGAGGGCGGCGGGTACATCTA
>JAPKZC010000384.1:9349-10080 GCA_026394025.1 Candidatus Solibacter sp. | reverse complement strand
GCCAGAGGCCGCGCGTAACGGCTGATGGTGCGCTTGCGTGCGATCAGGTAGCGCACCTTCCATTGGTCCAGCAACCCGCGGATTTCCGGCACGCCTGGCGCGCGCCGGATCTGGTCCAGGGTGTTGTACTGATGCCAGTGGTTTTCGTAGACTTCGCCGCCCAGCCCGGCGAAGTCGCTGTCCTGGGTGAGCAGCACGGCGGCTTGCGGATGGGCGCGGCTGAACCACGCGATCACCTTGCGGATTGGCGCGGTCTCACCCATGTAGTCTTCCCGCTGGCCCGGCGTGAAAGGTCCGTAGAAATCCTTGTGGTAATAGCTGGAAGCGGGCAGAAAGTAGACGTTGATTGCCGCGCAGGCAATGGCAAACGTCAGGAGCGCGCGGGCCAGCACGCGCTGATGGGCGGCCGCCCACCCGAGCAGTGCCGCCAACGGCACGAACAGCAAAGGCAGTGCGGGGTAGAGGTAGCGCGCGTTGGGTTCCGTATTGAGGATCAGCAGAATGGCGGTGACCGCAACCACGGCCGCGCCCACCGCCTGGCGGCGTGGCGATACCAATAGCGCCAGAAGCGCGAGCGGCGCCAGCACCAGATATTGAAAACCAAAAGAACCGTCCTGACCTTCATAGTGGCGATTGCTGCGGAAGGTGAGATCGTACGGCGTGCTCCAGGTGAGAGGCTTGCGGAAGCGATCATCGCGAATATCGGCTTTGGGATCGAGTAGCCGCGAGTG
>JAPKZC010000384.1:0-9319 GCA_026394025.1 Candidatus Solibacter sp. | reverse complement strand
CCGCGAGTGAAACTTGTCGTTACGGAACGGGAATACCGGATTGCCGGTTTTGAGCCACGCGATGCCGTAGGGCGGAGCCGCCGTGAGCAACAGGAGTCCGAGGGCGAGTCCCCAGCGGGCGCCGCTCTGCTTCCGGTGCCGCCACACTTCCACCGCGGCGCAGACCAGCGCGGGCAGCAGGAAGCCAATGGCGCCGAATTTCGTCGCCATGGCGGTGCCGCCGAGCGCCGCCGCCAGGTAGAGAAAACGGCGTTCGCCGGACTCGCCGAAGTGCCAGAGCGCCGTCATCATGCCCAACAACAGCGCGGTAAGCAGGTTCTCCACGAAGAGCGAGCCAGTGACCAGTTGCACCATCGGTGTGGTGGCGAAGAGGGCCACCAGCAGCCACGCCGCGGCGGCCCAGCGGCGCACAGCCGCGCGGAGCAGGCCGAGCAGCACCAGCAGCAGCGCGAAGGTCAGCAGGCGCGCGGCCATCTCGCCGCCCAGCAGGTAAACCATCGAGTAGGTGAAATCCGCGCCCATGGGCATGACCGCCCAGAGAAAACGTCCGGGCTCAAACGTCAGCATGTGGTTGGCGGCAATGTTCGCCGGAACCGCCAGGTGCATGGCAAGGCCGTCCGCGCTGGCCTCCGGCTTGAGCATGGCGAACCAATGGGTGACCAGCACAAAGAGGAACGCCGCGCAGCCCAGCCGCTCACCCCAGGAGCGCAATTCGACGCCGGCGGGGAGGCGTAGGATTGCGAGAAGCTCGCGGCGGACGCTCGGCAGATTCGCCAGAATCGGACCCGCCAGCACGAGCGCGTAGACCCACGCGTAATTCACCGGCAGGCGAGCGGCGAACGGCATCAGGAAGATGTAGATCGCCATGCCGAGCAGGAGGGAGAGCAGGTGGGGCAGGCGCGCCACGCGGCTCAGCAGACCTCCCAGCGACCAGGCGGAAAGGAGGAAGAAAACCACCGCGAGAAAGGCGGCGGGGCCGACGCAAATCGCAGTCAACACCACCAGCAGCGCTGTCGCGAGGCCGGCAAGAATCCAGGGCGCCAGAATCAGCAGCACGGCAGAGGCCGCCACGTAAAGCGCTCCAAATTGCAGCAGCCGTGCACGCCCCTCGGGAGCCCAAATCTCCTGGGAAAACAGGTGGCCGGTGCGGAAACCGTGGACTTCCAACGCCACCAGTACCGCTAATGCCGCCAGAATCAGCCAGGCGCAGAAGCGCCCGGATGGCGCCCGCTCCCGTCGCGCGTCCTCGCGGCCGTGGAAGATGAACATGCGCTGCACGGCGAAGTTGACGAAGAACAGCAGGGTCTCCACGAACAACTTGGCCGGCATCGCCGTCACGCCCAGGCGCGCGTTGAGCAACTGAATCCCCAAATACGACGCCGTGCCGCTGGAGACCACCAGCAGCAGATACTTGGGAAGTAGCACCCGGTGGCCTTCCTTGGAGGCGAACACCCGGGCGCGCACCATGGAATAGTTGAAGACCATGGAGGCCAGACGCGCCACNGCGCCACGACCTGTGCGCCCAGGATGTGGCCGGTGCGCTTCCAGACCAGGTAGAAAATCAAATTGTCGAGCAGCGCCGCCATCAGCGATACCGAACTGAAACGCAACAGGACGAAGTAGATCTTCATCGAGTCGGTGAGCGGATTGAAATGCGAAGACTTGTTTCCAGCCTCGTAAATGGTGCGGATAGGGACTTCGACAAGGGCCACGCCGGACTGGCGCGCGGCGATCAGCATTTCCAGTTCGAATTCGTAACCGCAGGCGTCCACCCGCAGCAGGCGCGCCGCAAGTGCGGCGGGAATGCCGCGCAGTCCGGTCTGCGTGTCCCGAAGTTTACCGCCGATCAGCATCCGCATCAGCCCGCGCGTCAGGATATTGCCGAAACGGCTGCGTAGCGGGACCACGGTATCGAAGGTGCGGCTGCCCAGCACCAGCGCCTCGGGATGCTCCCTCAGGCTGGCCGCCACGCGCTCGATATCCTCGGGATGATGTTGCCCGTCGGCATCGGCGGTGACGACGCCGACAAGTGCGGGGAACGCGCATAGCGCGTGGTTGATGCCGGTCTTGAGCGCCGCGCCTTTGCCCAGATTGACCGCGTGGCGCAGCACGTGGACACCGGGGAGGAGGGCCGCACGATCGAAGACCTCGCGGAACTCCGCGCCGCTGCCATCATCCACCAGCAGGATGGCGGGCATGCCACGGACGGACAGGTCGCGGACCAGATCGACGAGGCCGGCGGAGGGCCGGTAGGCGGGGATCAGGACTGCGTGCTTGACGGGCTGTTCGAGTTGCATGGTGTCCGAGCTTCGCTCGGATGCACAAGGCGGAGCCTTATGCCACAGCTACTTCTGCTCTGCCGTGGCAAGCCGGGCCTGCGCTCGCATCATGGCGGCGAGGGCGGAGCCCGGGTCCACGCCCAGAGCGGGATTCAACCCCTCTTCCTGGGCGCGTTGCAGCGCCGCGCGGGCACGCTGCACGTCGATTTCCTCGGCGCGCTCGGCCACATCGGCGAGCACGCGAACATGGTCTTCAAGCACCTCCAGAAAACCCCCGTGGACGGAAATGTACCGCTTCTTGCCGCCGGATACATACGTCAGGGTGCCGATGCCGAGCAACCCGAGCAGCGGGGCGTGGCCCGGCAGAATCCCCATGTAACCGTTCTTGCCGGGGACTTGCAGTTCGGTCACGAGTTCGCGCACCAACGCGCGCTCGGGCGTGGCGACTTCGAGTTCCAGAGTGTCCGCCATGGGATCATCCATGTCACTAGGCCTTCTGCAATTCTTCGGCTTTTTCGAGCACTTCCTCGATGGTTCCCTGCATGAAGAACGCCTGCTCAGGCAAGCTGTCGTGCTTGCCTTCGACAATTTCGCGGAAGCCCTTGATGGTATCGGCGAGCTTCACGTACTTGCCCTTGTAGCCGGTGAACTGCTCGGCCACGTGGAACGGCTGGGAGAGGAACTTCTGGATCTTGCGGGCGCGGGCGACGATGAGCTTGTCTTCGTCGGAGAGTTCGTCGATGCCGAGAATGGCGATGATGTCCTGGAGATCCTTGTAGCGCTGCAAGGTGCCCTTCACCATTTGCGCCGTCTGGTAGTGGTCCTGGCCGACGACGAGGGGATCCAGGATGCGCGAGGTGGAAGCCAGCGGATCGACGGCGGGATAGATGCCGAGGGCGGCAATATCGCGCGAGAGGTTGGTGGTGGCGTCGAGGTGCGCGAACGCGGTGGCAGGCGCGGGGTCGGTGTAATCGTCGGCGGGCACGTAGATGGCCTGCACGGAGGTAATCGAGCCCTTATTGGTGGAAGTGATGCGCTCCTGCAATTCGCCCATTTCGGTGGCCAGGTTGGGCTGGTATCCGACGGCGCTCGGCATACGGCCGAGCAGGGCGGAAACTTCGGAGCCTGCCTGGGTGAAGCGGAAAATGTTGTCGATGAAGAGGAGCACGTCCTGGCCCTCCTCATCGCGGAAATACTCGGCGACGGTGAGGCCGGTAAGACCGACGCGCAGGCGGGCTCCGGGCGGTTCGGTCATTTGCCCGTAGATGAGGGCGCACTTGGATTTGGTGTAATCGTGGATGTCGATGACGCCCGATTCCTGGAACTCGAGCCAGAGATCGTTACCCTCCCTGGTGCGTTCGCCGACGCCGGCGAATACCGAGACGCCGCCGTGCTTCATCGCCAGATTGTTGATGAGTTCCTGAATGATGACGGTCTTGCCGACGCCGGCGCCGCCGAACAGGCCGATCTTGCCGCCGCGCAGGTAAGGCTCGATGAGATCGATCACCTTGATGCCGGTCTCGAACATTTCGAGGCGCGTGGATTGCTCTTCAAACGAGGGCGCCGGGCGGTGAATGGGATAGCGCTTCTTGGCGTTGACCGGTCCCATTTCGTCCACTGGTTCGCCAATCACGTTCAGCACGCGCCCCAACGTCTCCGGGCCCACCGGCACCGTCACGGGATGCCCGAGACTGATCGCCTGCATGCCGCGCACCAGGCCTTCGGTGGGCTGCAGGGCGACGGTGCGCACGCGCCCTTCGCCGATGTGCTGCTGGACTTCGCAGATGATATCGATGGGATCGAGCGTGTCGAAGCCCTCGCTGGTGATGCGGATCGCGGTGTAGATCAGCGGGATCTGCCCTTCGGGGAACTCGCAGTCCACGGCCGGACCGGCCACCTGAACCACCTTGCCGACTACCACTCCGTTGGAGGTTGTCATAACTATCCTTTTTACCAACCGCTCCGGACCCAGAGGGTACCCCGGTCGCGGCTCTGACATATCCTTACTCGGCCGCGGCGGCGCCGCTGACCACTTCGATGATTTCCTTGGTGATGCTGCTCTGCCGCACGCGATTCATGAAGAGCGTGAGCCGCTCAATCATGTCGGCCGCGTTGGAGCTTGCCGCATCCATGGCGGTCATGCGGGCGGCATGCTCGCTGGCCGACGATTCGGAGAGCGCGCGGTAGAATTCCATTTCGACGTACCTGGGCAGCAGGTCGTTGAGCATCTCGGCCGGCGGCTCTTCAAAGATGTAATCCACCGGCGACGCCTGCTGGGGCAACTCGGCGGGCAGAACGCGCGCCACGGTCAGGGTTTGCGTAGCCACGCTCTTGAACTGGTTGTAAATCAGATAAACGGCGTCGATTTCCTCGCCGCGGAACATCTCCATGGCCTTGCGGGCGATGGCGGCGGTATCTTCGTAACGGACCTTGGCCGCCAGGCCGACATGCTCGCCGGCCACCGTGACGGCGCGCTTACGGAAGAAATCGCGCCCCTTGCGGCCGATGAGTTCGAACTTGACTTCGACGCCCGGACGTTCCGCCTGGAAGCGCTGCGCACCCTTGATCAGGTTTGTATTAAACGCGCCCGCCAGGCCTTTGTCGCCTGCGCTGCTCGGCGCGCCGCGCGAGCAGCGGGTTTTCGGCCGCGTGCTCGTCGCCGGCGACAGCCGCCGCCACGTTGCCCAGCACCTTACGCAACAGGGTGCTGTAGGGCCGTGCCGCGATGGTGCGATCCTGCGCACGGCGCAGTTTCGCCGCCGAGACCATCTTCATGGCCTTGGTGATCTGCTGCGTGTTTTTTACCGAGCGGATGCGCCGCCGGATATCGATCAAACTAGGCATGGGCTGGTGCCGTTGGGTTCTCCGCCACGAAGCGAGACTTGAACTCTTCGATGATGGCCTTGATCTTGGCGGTAAGTTCCGCATCCAGGACTTTCCTGGTGCGGATTTCGTCCAGCACGCCGCGGTGCGCGTTATCCACGAAGCGATACAACTCGGCCTCGAATTTGCGGCATATTTCCACGGCCAGATCGTCCAGATAACCCTTGGTCCCGGCCCAGATGATCATGATCTGCTTTTCGATGGGCAGCGGCTGATACTGGTCCTGTTTGAGGATCTCGACGAGATGCTTTCCGCGATTGAGCTGTTGCTGGGAAGATTTGTCGAGGTCGCTGCCGAACTGGGCGAATGCCGCCAGTTCGCGATATTGCGCCAGGTCGAGACGCATGCCGCCGGCGAGCGACTTTATGGCCTTGGTCTGCGCGTTGCCGCCGACGCGGCTGACCGAGATACCGGCGTTGATGGCGGGGCGCTGGTTGCTGTTGAACAGGTCGGCTTCGAGGAAAATCTGGCCGTCGGTAATCGAAATCACGTTGGTCGGGATGTAGGCCGAAATGTCGCCCGCCTGAGTTTCGATGAAGGGCAGGGCGGTGAGCGAACCTCCGCCATTCTCGTTGTTGAGCTTGGCGGCGCGCTCCAGGAGGCGGCTGTGCAGGTAGAAGACGTCGCCCGGGAAGGCTTCGCGCCCCGGCGGACGGCGCAGCAGCAGGGAGATTTCGCGATAGGCGGCGGCGTGCTTGGAAAGATCGTCGTAGACGCAAAGCGCGTGCCGTTTGGAATCGCGGAAGTATTCCCCGATGGCGCATCCGGCGAACGGCGCCAGATACTGCATGGGGGCGGGGTCGGAGGCCGAGGCCACCACCACGATGCTGTACTCCATGGCGCCATAGTCTTCCAGGGTTTTGACCACCTGCGCGACCGTGGAACGCTTCTGGCCGATCGCGACATAGATGCAGATCATGTCGCCGCCCTTTTGATTGATGATGGCGTCGAGGGCGAGTGCGGTCTTGCCGGTCTGGCGGTCGCCGATGATCAGCTCGCGCTGCCCGCGGCCGATCGGAATCATGGCATCGATGGCCTTGATGCCGGTCTGCATGGGCTCTTTGACTGGCTGGCGGGCGACCACTCCGGGGGCGAGGCGCTCAATGGCGCTGAACTGGGCGGTGTGGATGGGGCCCTTGCCATCGATGGGCACGCCCAGCGCGTTGACCACGCGGCCGAGCAGTGCCTCGCCCACCGGGACGCTCATGATGCGCCTGGTGCGGCGGACTTCATCGCCCTCTTTAATTTCCGCGAAATCGCCCAGCAGCACCGCGCCCACCTTGTCTTCTTCCAGGTTCATGGCGATGCCCGCCACGTCGTGCGGGAACTGGATCAGCTCGCCCGACATGACCTTTTCCAGGCCGTGGATTCTGGCGATACCGTCGCCCACCGAGATCACCGAACCCACCTCGGAGACATCGATGGCGCGCTCGTAGTTCTCGATTTCCTGACGCAGAATACTGGTTATTTCGTCCGCTCGAATTTGAGCCATAATTCCTTCCGATTATCGTTCCGTGCTGAGGCGGCGCCCCAGCGTCTGCAACTGGCCGCGCACGCTACCGTCATATACCGTGGAACCGATGCGCGCCACTACCCCGCCGATCAGTGCCGGGTCCACCGCAAAACGCGTGCGTATACGCTTGCCGGTGAGCCGTTCCAGTTGCGCGTTGATGGCGCCGCGCTGGGTCTCGGTAAGTCCGCGCGGCGAGGATACCTCGGCCCGGGCGAAGCCCAGGCGCTCATCCACAATCAGCTCGAAACTGTGCAGGATGGCGCCCAGCAGCGCGATTCGCCGGTGGTCGATCAGGACAAACAGAAAATTCCGCGCGATGGGCGAGAGTTTGAGCAGATCCGCGATGCGACCCACCACCGCGCGTTTCCGGCTGCCCGGCACGGCGGGCGTGCTCAGCGCGTTTTCGAGTTCACGGGAAGCACCGAGGGCGCTTTCGAAGGCGCGTAGTTGGCTCAAAGCGTCATCCGGACGCAGGCCGGAAGCGGCGGTGGTGACATCCGCAAGCGCTTTGGCGTATCGCGTGGCTACGGCAGAGAGTGTCATTTCAATTTACGGCTTCAAATTACGTACGAACCCTTGCACCAGAGCGTCCTCGTTGTCGGGCGTCATGCGGGCGCGGACTTTCTGTTCGGCGAGGCCCATGGCAAGCTCGGCGGAATAACGCTTCAGTGCCATGCGGGCGGCCTTGCCGGCGGAAGCGATTTCCTGTTCGGCGTGCGCCTGAATCTTGGCGATCTCCGCCTCGGTTTGCTGCGCCATCCGCTCCGTTTCGGCTTGGGCCTCGGTTTCGCTCTGGCCGCGCAACGCGGCGATATCTTTCTCCAGGTTGGCCAGGCGGCAGTCCACATCGGCGGCCTTGGCTTCGGCCTCCTGACGCTGGCGGAGGGACTCATCCATGTCCTTGCGGATGCCCGCCGAACGCGCGGCAAAAAACGGTCCGGCGTTCTTGCCGATGAAGTAGCCTATCAGGCCGGCGAGCAGCAGGAAATTCACCCACTTCAGTTCGAGCTCGTGCTTTTCCGCGAAGCTTTCTTCCTTCTCGACGCCGGCTTTCTTCTCGCCGCTTGCGTGTTCCTGGGCCAGAACGCTACTGCCCCCGAAGGTCAGGCCCAATGCCACGGTCACAACCGCCAGCCGTCTCATGCCGCGTGCCGCCGCAGGATGGTTTCCGCGATCTGGTTGGCCAGCGATTCGCTATCCGCCGCCAGCCTGGTTTTGGCATCTTCCACGTCGGCCGCGAGTTGCGTTTTGGCCTGTCTGGCGGCTGCGTCGGCACTCTTCCTGGCCTCGGCTACGGCGGCTGCTTCGCGCTCCTGTAGCTGTTTGTGCAGTTGCTCTTGCGCCTGGTACATCTCCGCCTTGGCTGAGCGCAACTGCGCTTCGTAGCCGGCGGTCTTGGCGGCTGCCTGTTCCAGGCTCTGCCCGGCTAGCTTACGCGCGCCCTCGGTGGCCTCATAACGCTGGGTCAATACCTTTTCCAGTGGTTTGAAGAAGATGCTCTTCAGATAGAAATGCAAAAGAATGACCAGCAGAAAGGTCGGCACTGCTCTCAGCAGTATTCCGCCTAAAGCTTGCAACATGGCGTCCATGGCTATATTAAGGAGAAACTCGTCGAGAATTGATTAGCAGCCCAGGGTAGCATCCTGCGAAAACGGGCGTCAACCGCACTCGCCGGCGGGCGGTGGCACATGGAAGCGGAGGGAACCGTCGGAGTGCGGCGGTGAGAGCGGGTCCTCGCGGTCAGCCTGCGGCCCGCGGGGGCCGGGGATCCCGGGTGCGGGCGACGGCTCGGGTGGGGCGGAAATGGGGGTTGCCGGAACGAAGCCAATTTGGAGTGAAGTGGTTTGGGGTGGTGGGGTTAGCGTTGGGGGCCCGAGGGGATCGGAGAGCCGCGCGGGGGTGGCGGCAGCTTGCGCCTCGAGGTTTTGGAGGGAGAGGAGGGCGAGGGCGAGGGCACGGCGGGTGGCGTCGATGCGGTACTGGAGTTTGGAGAAAGAAGCCGAGTAGCTGGTGAGAGACCTTCCGAGGGGGTATTTCTCGGGGTCGCGGAACTTGTCGGTGTTCTGGAAGAGGACCATCTGGATTTCAGCGGCGCGCAGGCGGCGCAGGGACCACTCGCAGTAGATGAAGTCGTCGAGGAAACTACAGGCTTCGGGGGAGACAGGCTGGTGGCGCTGGTAGGACACCTCGATGAGTTCCTGGAAGGCTGCGAGGTTTTCGGTGGGAAGGACGAGGGATTCGGCGTGGTGTCCGGTTTTGAGGGCGTTCATGGAGGAGACGGCCTTACCCGTGACAGAGGTGGGGCCGGTGGATTTTTGGGCGTTACGGCGGTTGGCATCAATTTGGCGTTGGGAGGACATGGTGGGTAGCTCGCTTCCGAACTGCGCTCGGATGGACAAGCCGGAGGCTTATCCCACTTTGAGAGTAGAACGGGGGCATTGGGGAATTGGGGGGCTGGAGCTGTAAGTTTCTGAAAATGATAGAGAAAATATCTTGAATGTTCGTAAAATGGGATGGCGCAGGCCGGGCTGATCGAACGGCGGGCGGCAACACGCGCAAGTGGCCTTCTCATGGAAGCCGCGACCGTTAGCGAGCGATTTTCTATGCGCGCGGCCGGGCTCCCGACCCAGAGGCTACCCCGGCC
>JAPKZC010000228.1 GCA_026394025.1 Candidatus Solibacter sp. | reverse complement strand
GTCGGGTCGAGGCGCAGCAATCCGCACTCATCGCAGCGCACCACGGAGAACTGTTTGGTGGTGGTGTGATACAAACGGTCCGAGCCGTGGAAGATCGCGGTGAACTGCCCGCATCCGCACATCAGGCAGGCGCTCATGCCACCTCCGTCAGGCTCAGGCGGTGCTCCAGCAGCAGGCGCCGCACTTCGCCGGGAGTGAGCCGCCGGATGCGGCGGATGTCTGCGCGTTTGCCGAGCATGCGCGGAATTAGACGAAGGGCGGCGAAATCGCCCGCGGCCAGTGCGCGCACGATGGTCAGCTTTCCGCCGGCCCCGGGAAAGTGGGCGGTATCGCCCCGGTTGCGGCGCGAGAGCACGGCACCGGCCACGAGGCGCGCGGCGTAGTAGAACGGATTGAGCACCAGCAGACTCCAGGGAAACAACTTCACCGCCAATAGGACGCGATTGCGCTCAATCAGTTGCAGACGCCACCCCGAATCCTTGCCCAGCGTGGAGCCGCGATGGTGCCGCACCACGGCGCGCGGCGCGTACAGGCACAGCCACCCCGCGATGCGCGCGCGCAGGCCGAGTTCGGCATCGTCGCCATAAGCGAAGAAATCTTCGTCGAAGCCGCCGATCTGGTCCAGCATCGGTTTGCGGTACATGGCGGCGCATCCGTCGGGCCATAAGACTTCCTCTTCGCGGTCGAACTGTCCGCGGTCGAGCGCGCCAGAGCCGCGCCCGCGATTCTGCCCGTCGGGGAACATCAGGTGCCCGGCTTTATCGATACGCGACGGGTCTTCCCAGACCAGTACCTTGCTGGCCGCCATCCCGATCTGGGGCCGTGAGGCGCAGGCACGCTCCAGTTCAGCGAGCCAGTCCGGCTCCGCCTCGGCGTCGTTATTGAGCAGGGCGACGAACTCGCCGCGCGCCATGGCGATTCCCTGGTTGTTGGCCGCGCAGAAGCCGCGGTTCTCCTGGTTGCGAATCACCCGCGCGCCGAACTCACTTTCCGCCATCTCCGCCGATCCGTCGCTGGACCCGTTGTCCACCACGATAGTTTCGAAATCGACGTTCTTCTGGCGCGCGAGCGAGGCCAGGCACGCGCGCAACAGTTCCTTCCGGTTCCAGTTCACCACCACGACAGATATCAACTGTTTATGCTAACAGGCGCCAGCCGGCGCCATGGTCGTTATATCATGAGTTTAGAGGTTCGGGACTTCTCCTATGACACCAGTTGGCGAGACTTTGCGCCGCGAACGACTGAAGCGCAATCTCGAGTTGGAGGAGATCTCCGTCGAGCTCAAGATCTCCAAGCGTTTCCTCCAGGCTATTGAAAACGATCAGTACGACAAGCTCCCTGGCGGAGTTTTCGCCAGGAGTTTCGTGCGTCAGTACGCCCGTCTGCTCGGTCTGGATGAAGCAGCGATTGCCGGCCAGGTGCAGCAAGTCCTGGGACCGGCGCTGGAAGTTCCGCAGTTTACCGAGAAATCGAAGCCGGCGGGGTTCGTGCAGATTCAGGTGCCCAAAGTAGAGGAATGGGAGACGGTCGGCGACCAGCGGTTCCGGTGGTCCGGCTGGTTCTCCGCCGTGGTGCTGGTGGCGGTGATGGTGGTTTGTTCGGCGGTCTACGCCTGGCTGCAGCGTCCGAAATCGCCCTTGACGGCGTCCAATGCCCCGGTGGCGAGCGCGCCGGTAGCCGAGCCGATCAGGCCCCCGGGGAGCGCGGTGGCGGGCGAGACCGCGCCCCCCCCGTCGCCCGTGGAACCCGCCCCGGCTCCTGCGCAGGCGGCGGAGCAGCCCCTGGCGCAGCAGCAACCGGCGGAGCCACAGCCGGCGCCCGCGGTAGCCCGCGTGACGCCGCCGAATCCCGATGCCACCGTGCGAGTCGAGATCACGGCGGATGAAGCCGTGTGGATGCTGGCGCGCGCCGACGGCAAGTACGCGTTTTCAGACACCCTGGCAGCGCACACCACGCGCGTCGTGGAAGGCGTGAAGGAAGTGACGCTGCGCCTGGGCAATGCGGGCGGGGTGACGATCTCGCTGAATGGCCAGCCGATCGGCCCGGCTGGACCGAAGGGGCAGGTGCGGACGCTTCAGTTCACTTCTGGCGGTTTCCAGATTGTGCCGGCCAAACCGCCTGCGGCCCTGGACGACCGTCTCTGACGCCGCACGGCGCGCTGCCGTTTACGTTCCAGCGTCAGCAGTTCGCGGCGGCGGCGATTCTTGACGCTTTCATCCACCTTGTGCCAGAACTTGGCGAAATAACTGACGGCCGAAACCAGGGAGAAAAAAACTACCCCCCACATCAGCGCCAGGCCGATTGGCCGCAGCGCCGGGTGGCGTACGCTGGGCAGCATGACGGAGATGGCGACCACCTGGCAGAACATCTTGGTTTTGCCCAGATCGCTGGCCTTGATGGTGTAGCCTTCGGCGGCGGCGATGCTGCGCAAGCCGGAAACGGCGAACTCGCGGCCGATGATCAACACGGCCATCCAGCCGGGAAGGGCGCGAATCTGCACCAGTGAAATCAGGGCGGCGGAGACCAGAAGCTTGTCGGCGATGGGGTCGAGCAGGGTACCGATAGTGGTGACCTGCTTCCAGCGCCGCGCCAGGTAGCCGTCGAGCAAATCGGTGCCCGCGGCAACGAGAAAAATGGCCAACGACAACCAGTCGTTGGTAACCCTCACGTTTCCCACCTGGAAGCCGACGGTCTCCTGGACCAGCGCTGCCACCAGTAGCGGCACGAAGAAGATCCGGAGAATGGTCAACGCATTCGGAAGATTCATCGCCCAAACCAACTATATCAAGAGTGTGGCAGACGGTTCAGGTTTGGTCAGCGGCGTCTTATACTTATATTTCACCCATGAATCTATCGCGCCGTCATTTTTTCCTCGGCAGTCTTGCACTGCCCGCGTTCGCCGCTGAGAAGCCGCTGGGCGAACAACCCAATGTTCTGCTGATTCTGGTGGAAGGGCTGCCCACGTGGATACTGGGCTGCTATGGCAACCGGGAGGTGCGCACGCCGAACATCGACCGCCGGGAGGTGCGCACGCCGAACATCGACCGGCTGGTGCAGACCGGCACACGGTTCCTGAACCACTACGCGTGCGCGCCGGTGGCGGACAAGGCGCGTGCCGCGCTGCTATCCGGGCGCACCAACATGCAACTCAAAGATACTGGCGAGATCACGCTGGAAAAACTGCTGGGTGGGATCGGGTACGTCTGGGGTACCAGCTTGGGCGGCGCAGAGGCCGCGAAGTTCCTGGACGCGCAGAGCGCCGCCAAGCCATTTTTCCTGATGGCCGGCTTCGCTCCGTACGCCAGCCTGCCGGACGCGGGCCCATACGCGGAGGCGAAACTGGACACGTTCGCGCAGGAGGCAATGGCGAAAAATGCCGCGCGCGGCAAGGAGATGCTGGGGCCGAACCTGCTGGCCAATCTGCGGCGGGTGGCGGCGGCGACCACGGCTCTCGACGTCGAGATTGGCGCGCTAGTCACGAAGGTCACGCAGAAGAAACTGCTGGACCACACGCTGATCGTCTTCACGTCGCCCTGCGGGTCGCTATTCGGACGGCACGGCCTGTGGGCCTCGGGCGATGGGTCGGACCCGGTCAACATGTACGAGGAAGCCATCGGGACGCCTATGGTTTGGAGTTGGCCGGGGCATGTGGTGCCGCTGGCCACGCGCCCGGAGATGGTGAGCGCTTACGACCTGGTGCCCACCGTCTGCGACATCACACCGGCCAAACTGCCGGACCGCAATCTCTGCGGGCGCAGTTATCTGGCGGTGGCCAGCGGCAAGCCGCTGCCCAAGAAGCAGCCGTGGCGGACCACGGTATTCGCGCAGTATGGCGATACCGCGATGGCGCGCAGCGACCGATACAAGTTGGTTGTCCGCAATGACGGCAAGGGGCCCGGGGAGCTATACGACGATAAGGTGGACGCGCGGGAGAAGGTGAACCAGTATGACAACCCGCAGTTCATGACGGTGAAGGCTTCGCTATTGGCGGAGTTGGGGAAGTGGAAGCAGAATTACTCGGCGTAGGTGGGCCAAGCAGACAAACGGCGATCGGCTGCCTGGCTACCCACCTTCCCGGTTGACGGTGACAACTACTTCTTGGGGTTAGCCTTCTGGTACGCTTTGCCGGCGTCGTTCAGGTTCTTGGCCATGCCTTCTTTGGCTTCGACTTTGCCGTGGCAGGTGGTGCAGGCAGCGGGGCGCCCGGCGGCCTTTTCCTTCTTGGCGTATTCCTGGGTGCCGTAGCTGGCGGTGGTGCAGACCAGGAATCCGGTCATCAGGAAGGCGGCCGGCAGCACTAGTTTCATTGCGCGCATCGTAATCTCCTCAATCGGACAAAACGCATCCGGGATCTCGATATCCTGAGCCAATTATAGAGCGGGCGCGGCGATTTTCAACTGGCTGTGGAAATTAAACCTGGTTCATGTGCGGGGGCGGCCTACAGGTTGGCGTCGGCTTCCAGGCTGCGCCAGAGGTACCAACTGGCTACCGAACAATAGGGGCGCCAGCGGTGGGCCATCTGCTCCATCTCCTCAGGGGAGGGGAGGGCTTCCAGGCTGTACGCTTGGCGGATGGCGTTGCGGATGCCCAGGTCGCCGGTGGGGAGGATGTCGGTGCGCTGGAGGGCGAAGATCAGGAACATGTGAGCGGTCCAGACGCCGATGCCTTTAACTTGTGTGAGGCGGAGGATGACCTCGTCGTCGGGGAGGGCGGGGAGGTCCGCGAACACGAGTTTCCCCGCTAGGGTCTGGCGGGCGAGGTCGCGGATATAGGACGTCTTCTGGGTGGAGAGTCCCAGGGAACGCATACGGGAGGGGCGGAGCTTGAGTATGGTTTCGGGAGTGAGTGCACCCTTGACGGCGGCGGAGAGACGGCCGAAAATCACACTGGCTACGCGTCCGCTGAGCTGCTGGAAGACGATGGATTTGACCAGGGTCTCGAAATCCGGTTGGCGAAATTGGATACCATAAGCGCCAACCCGTTCAATAATGGCGGAGAGCACCGGATCGCTGGTGCGGAGGTGGTGAATGGCTTGCTTCATGGTGAAACACGGGCGCGCCGGTGCGCGTCCACCCTATTGTACCGGGATGCGAATACTAACCGTGCTCACTGTTGGCAGCGTACTGCTTGCGCAGGACCAGATGCCCTCCATCATTAAGGTCGATGTGGATCTGGTCAACATTCTGACCAGTGTTCGGGATAAGAAGGGGGCGCTGATCCCCAGCCTGCAGAAGGAGGATTTCACGATTCTGGAGGATGGCAAGGCGCAGCCGATCAAGTATTTCACCAAAGAAACCGATTTGCCGCTGACCATCGGGTTGCTGGTAGACGTGAGCGGGAGCCAGCGGAACCTGATCGATATCGAACGCAGCGCGGCGTCGCAGTTCTTCCGGGAAGTGCTGCGGAAGAAGGATCTGGCGTTCCTGATCAGCTTTGGGGAAGAGAACGAACTGTTGCAGGATTACACGGGGAGCGCGCGGTTGCTGACCGAGGGGCTGAACCAGTTGCGGCCAGCGTCCGGGGTGAGCGGGATCCATCCGGGACCCGTGCCGACGATGGGCGGGCCGCGGGGCACGGTGATGTACGACGCGGTATACCTGGCGGCGAACGAAAAACTGAAGGGCGAGGTAGGGCGCAAGGTAATCGTGCTGATCACCGACGGGGTGGACCAGGGAAGCCGGATGACGCGGAACCAGGCGATCGAGGCGGCGCAGAAATCCGACGCGGTGATCTACAGCATCGAGTACTCCGACGCGCGGGCTTATGGCCCATTCGGGGCGGGCGGCGGGGGAGAGGGCGAACTGCGGAAGATGAGCGATGAGACGGGCGGGCGGGTCTATAAGGTGGATCGCAGGCACACGCTCGAGCAGGTGTTCAAAGAGTTACAGGACGAAATGCGGAGCCAGTACTCGATTGCGTATACGCCGCTCAACGAAGTGAAGGACGGGGGATACCGGCGCCTGGAAGTCCGGCTGGCAAATAAGGATCTGAAGGCGCAGGCCCGCAAGGGGTACTACGCGATCAAGCCGGCAGTGAAATAACCGTCCTGCAGTTCACTGAGTTTGAGGGATTCGGTTCACCGCAGAGGCGCTGAGAACGCAGAGGAAGCGCAGAGAAGCCAGTTGGGGATGGCGGAGAGGCGAAGGATCTCGCTTCACGTTGTTGGTCTGGATGCCACTGACCGTTCGGCGAAGTAGGTAACGAGGACTTCGCGGAGCGGTGGCATGGGCGCCACTCCGGCGCGCTCCATCTTGGCATTCGAGAGGGCGGAGTATTTAGGACGGCGGGCGGGGGTACGGTATTCGCGCTCATTGGTGGCGAGGAGGACGGGATCGAGGCCGGCGGCATCGAATATGAGGCGGGCGAACTGGAACCAGGATGTCGGGGCGCCGCCGCCGATGTGGAACAGGCCGGAGAGGCTGCGTTCCACCAGGTCGATGGTGCGGGCGGCGAGCAGCGGGGCGAAGGTGGGGGAGGCGACGTGGTCCTCCACTACTCGGATGGGATTGGGGGCGGCGGCGAGGCGGAG